>JAZRAZ010000248.1:0-5030 GCA_045634825.1 Eubacteriales bacterium
AAATTCTACGGATTTAATTGTTACATACGGAAGAGAGATTAGTGAAGTTTTATCAGCGACAGAGCGCATAAATGAGAAACCATCTGTTTTGAAAATTAATAAAATTGTTCCATTGGATGACCGTATTGTGTCTATTGCACAGTCTTTTTCAAATATTTACTTCTTTGAGGAAGGATACCGCTATGGTGGTGTTGGAAGTGTTTTGGCTCAAAAACTTCTTGAAAGAGGATATAAGGGTGGTTATACTTTAACGGCTATAGATAATCAGTTTGTAAAACACGCTACATACCAACAAACATTGAAACAATTTAATCTGGATAGTGAAAGTATTTATAGAATCATTACGGAAAAACATCAGAAATGAGTGAAGATATATGAAAACCATAGGACTCATAATAAATAAGCGTAAAGATAACGATTTCAATTATGCTAAAAAAGTGATAGCCTTACTTCAAAAATATGATTATGAACTGTATTTATACTCGATGACTGCTGAGACGGATATATTAAATATCCCTGTGCTCAGCGACGAACAGTTTTTTGAGTCCTGTGACGCTTTGCTGACTATGGGTGGTGATGGAACGCTATTGCAGATAGCAGAAAAAGCGGCTATGTAACAAAAACCAATTCTCGGCATAAATCTTGGACATTTAGGATATTTGGCTCAACTTGAAAAAAATGATATAGATTCTCTGACAGATATTTTACAAAAGAATGATTCTTTTGAATCAAGATCTATGCTAAGGATTAATGTTGAAAATAAAAACGGAACACTCAATACGTATTATGCTTTAAACGAATTGATGCTCGGACGCGAGAATATTAGCAATATGTTATGTGCATCTGTTTATTCAAATGATGAATTTGTGTATGAATTTAGATGTGATGGAGTGATATTTGCTACGCCTACGGGGTCAACTGCTTATTCGATGTCAGCTGGTGGTCCGATTGCTGATTCAAATTTACAGGATATTATTATTTTTACACCAATCTGTGAGCATTCATTCTTTTCTAAATCTATGATTTTTTCATCAAGTGATATTTTGACTTGCATTGTTACCAAATCACCGGAAAATTCTTTTATAGCGGTAGATGGCAAAACGATTGGGTCAATGAAAGACGTAAGGAAGGTAACGATTCAAAAATCACCACACGATCTTTTGCTTTTTAAGACCAGTCAAAATAGATTTTATAAAGTTCTGAACAATAAGTTTGGTGATGGAGGCAATAAATGAAAAATTTACGTCAAAAAGCAATTGTAGAAATAATAGAAAAATATGAAGTTGATACACAGCAACGCCTTGCAGAATTATTGCAGCAACAAGGATTTGATGTGACACAAGCAACAGTGTCTCGCGACATTAAAGATATGTCGCTCATTAAAGTTGCAACGGAGCACGGAACATATAAATATGCACTGCCACACACGGTTCAGAATTTAGCAGGAACTCATAAGTTTTATTCAGTATTTCACGATAGCATTATCTCGGCAGAGGCTGCAGGGAATCTTTTGGTGGTTAAAACATATCCTGGTATGGCAAACGCTGTATGTTCCGCTATGGAGCGCCTGGATTTTCAAGATTTAATTGGTTGTATTGCAGGAGATGATACAATTTTTATGGCCTTTCGTAAAGAACAAATGGCCTTGGCGATTCAAAACAAATTGCTTGAATTCAAATAAGATACAGGAGAAATCACATGCTGATTAGTCTATATATTGAAAATATAGCGATCATCAAAAAAATATCATTGGAGTTACACTCCGGTTTTACAATTCTGACAGGTGAGACCGGCGCCGGTAAATCTATTTTAGTTGACTCTATAGGGTTGATTTTGGGTAATAAATCCAAGAAAGAATTGATCGGTCCTTTTGCTGAGTATGCTGTTGTAAAAGCGGTTTTTGATAAATCTTCGAAAACGGTTTGCCAACTGTTGACAGAAAATGACATTCCAATAAATGAGGAGGAAATTTTTGTTGAACGAAAAATTTCCAAGGATGGACGTTCTATTGCAAAAATTAACGGCGTTCACATACCGATTGCGCTTCTGCAGAAATTGGCACCTCATCTTATCAACATTCACGGTCAACACGATCATATATCTATACTTAACAGCAACACCCACATTGAATATTTGGATCGGTTTATAGGACTTGAAGACCAACTTCTGTTATATCGTCAGGAATATAAAAATTTAAAACAATGTCGCGATAAATTACAAACACTGCAAATACAAGGCGAGCAACGTGAACAACGATTAAATCATCTTTCTTTTAAATTACAGGAATATCAAACAGTACAGCCATATATTGGGATGCTTTCGCATTTACAAGATAAGAGAAAAATTTTGCGAAATCAAGAGCAAATATATTCATTTTTTAATGCTATTTGTCCAAGTGAAGAACAATCATTAAATTCAATAATTGCAAAATCAATTTCCAAACTGCAACAAATCGTAAACATTGATCCAAAATTTAAAGATTTATTTGATCAGTTGAGTGTTATGCAGGAACTTGCTGCAACCGTTACTTTGGAAGCAGAAGATATCATTTCTCAATTTGATTCAAGTGAATCACTTAACGATGTCGAGGACAAACTTTATGCTTTGCAACAACTTTTAAATCGTTATGGACCTACTGAAGAAGAACTTTTGCTTGATTGGGAAAATACCCAAAAAGAAATCGATTCTTTTTACGCAATAGATAAAAGCATTTTGGATGCTAAGCAGGAATATTTAAGGCAACTGGATGTTGTTCAAAAACTTGCTGGCAAAATATCCAAAAGACGTTGCGAGGGAGCAAAATTGCTTGCTCAAACTGTTAAAAATGAGTTGGAATACCTTGATATGAAAAGTGTCGATTTTAAGGTGTGTGTATCAAATAATTTAAACGATAAAGGTGGCTATGTATATAACAGTTATGGTTTTGATAAGGTTGAATTTTTAATATCAACCAATGCCGGACAAACCGCAAAACCGTTGCAAAAAATTGCCTCGGGTGGTGAACTTTCGCGTATTATGCTGAGTTTAACAAAGGTATTAAATACTGAAAGTACAGTATCATTAATCTTTGATGAAGTAGATACCGGGGTTTCCGGAAAAACTGCTGAAAAAATCGGAGTTAAACTTAAGGACATTGCTAAAGACAGGCAAGTGATTTGTATCACTCATTTGGCACAAATTGCTTCGATGGGTCATCAACATTTTAAAATCAGTAAAACTGTAGTTGGGGATAAGACCGAAACAGAGGTACAACTGTTGAACAAAGAACAGCGTGTTAATGAAATCGCAAGAATTATCGGAGGTATCAAAATATCTGATACAGTACGAAAGACAGCATTAGAAATGCTTGAAAAGAATTAAAATATATTTACCAAAACCTCCATGAAAAATATTCATGGAGGTTTTTACTATGATGATAATATTTTTTTAAAATTACACATATATATTGTGTATCAAATAAGAATTGGAGTGAGATTAATGGATCAAGCATTAAAATCAGCACTTGATAAATACAATGGTAAATTAGGACAGAACACCTCCGAAAAACCCTCCATAATTAATAAGATGTTTCTTGCAACTGCAATTTTTATTGCAGTGGTATTGGTGTTTTCGGTTTTTGTAAGATATGAACTTCTTGGAGCTGAATATGTTTGGTCTGAAATCAAAGATGTTTCAGTTGGTGATGAAACAATAGGCTCAATACTGAATCATCTGGGAGAGGGTTTATCCGTTGTTATCAGCCAAAACAACGAAAGTGTGCGGGCATAGAATCATTAAAAATGAAATTTTATTTTTAGGTTTAATTTTATTTTCAAATATACTGATTACCGGAACTCTATATCCGTTAGTGTATATTTTTGCTGCAATTTTACATGAGTTTGGTCATTTACTAACCATTTATTTGTTGGGTTATAGCACTAATGATATTAAATTTGTTGGTTTTGGGATTAGAATAAAAAACAAACAGGCTTATTCTTATCGTCAAGAAGCCTTAATCAGTTTAATGGGACCGGTTGCTAATGGCGTTACAGTCTTATTTGCTTTCATAGGATATATATTTATCAAAAGTGACTTAATCAATTACTTTATTGTGGCCAATTTACTCTATGCATTTATAAATCTTTTACCATTTCCACCATTGGATGGTTATAAGATTTTGCTTGCTTATTTGTTTTATAAATTTTCATTTGATAACGCCAACAAGGCTGTGCAGATAATCTCTGCTTTTGCAGGCGTAGTTCAAATATCTCTTATGCTTATTTTATTTAAATATAATTACCTAAATATTTCTCTATTTTTGATAATTATAATTTTGTTGATTAGTGCAGTTTCGGAATTATTAAGAAAATAATATTTTTTCACAAAATACCGAATTCAAAATATAATATAGCAACATTGTTTAAAAACAATGAGACTGTCTATACTATAGATGCAAAGTGATATTCGGAGAGTGAAAAATACATGATCAAACGCGGTGACATATATTATGCAGATCTTTCACCTGTTATTGGAAGTGAGCAGGGCGGAATTAGGCCGGTGCTAATCGTTCAAAACGATGTTGGAAATAAATTTAGTCCTACCGTCATAGCGGCGGCAATTACCAGTCAAACCGGGAAAACAAAGCTACCTACACACATTAAATTGGATGAAAAATGTGGCTTAAATCGCGAATCTGTAATATTGTTGGAGCAAATGAGAACATTAGACAAAACAAGGCTGAGAGAAAAAATGGGTCACATAAATGATAGCACAATGGATCTTGTGAATCATGCTTTATCTGTAAGCCTTGGCCTGTAAATGCAACACTGCTAACTGCAGTGTTGTTTATTTTTTAAATAAATTTAAAAAAAGTATTGCATTTTTTTAAAAGAACGATTATAATAAATAAGCACTTGATGCCGGTGTGTCGGAATTGGCAGACGAGACAGACTCAAAATCTGTTGTCAGCAATGGCGTGTGGGTTCGAGTCCCACCACCGGCACCAGAACAAAAGCACTTGCATTTGCAAGTGCTTTTTTCATAGGAGTGAT
>JAZRAZ010000249.1:0-4373 GCA_045634825.1 Eubacteriales bacterium
CCCGGTTTGCGACCGACCCCACATGTGATAATTACATATTGAGAACCCTCAGCATCACGATAATCGCCTGCATAAATATCGCAATTATCCAGAAACGGAGTTGCTTGCTTTATATCAAGCGCTTCGCCCAAGGCCTTATCAACATTCAAATCAATCAACACCACATCTGTTGCCGCATCGCGTGCAAGAAGTGCATACGCTGTTGTAGCGCCGACATTACCGGCTCCAATGATTGTCACTTTATTTTTCACTTGATTTCTCCTTAAAAATAACTTACTTTAATTTTCTTTCCCATTTTTTTAAGACATTGAGACAATTCTTCCACCAAATTCATTTTGATATGAAAATTGATGGGCAAATCAGGATTTTGATGCGCGGGATTGACCGCTTTACCCACATAAAAATTGATGTCGGTCGCCTCCTCGAACAACAGTCTGCAAATCAGAGAGGCGGCATCACGCTTAAAGTTCCAGTGTTCATAGTGCTTGTTTTCACCCAAGTAATCCTTGGCGTATTCCAGCACCTTGTTTACAGTGATAACCCCTTCGGTCACAAGGTCAACCCCCTCAATTTCTGCAACAGGCGGAATGTCACTCGACTCGAAATTAAGGGTGGGTTTAAGAGGCTTGTTAAGAAACTTTGCCGCAATCGACGATGTTGTTCCGCCACAGATAATGTGTTTTCCCTCTTTGGAGAAAAACAGCGACATCATACGCTCATTGTCATCTCGATTGGCAGGCGGACCGAACAGCATATTCATTGGTACTCTTTTTCTGATGCGTACCACACAAGCGGTCGCATCATCTCCCGGCTTTTGACCATAAAGGCGGTCACATTCATCCACAAGCATAGTAGATAATGTTTTGGCAGTGTAACCGGCGTGAGATAAAGATTCCACAAAGTCGGCTATATCTTCCCGCTTCCAACCAAAATTATAGGCGGTACCGATGCCCGCATGGGGACAACCGTCACTCATCGCAACAAAAATGTCATTTTCTTGCAATTTGATGATCGATTTATAAATCTTTTTCCCGCCAATACTCATTTCGGTTTTGGGATAGTCCCAAACCTTTTGGTCACGAATAATGATGGCGTGCGGGTTATCATACTGTATCAACTCTGCCACTTGATTGTCAATCAACTGAATGATGGTAAAAGTTGAGTAAGCCACACCACGCACCGAACAAACCGGCAAGGTGGCGGCAATCGTTTCAACACACTCTTCCAAAGAGAGTCCCTCTGCCAACATTGTCGAAATGATTTTAGAGGTAAGAGTGGAAAGAATACTTGCCTTAACACCGCTTCCAAGTCCATCGGACAAAACGATTACCGTAGATTCATCGCTTGGCTCCACAATATCTATATGGTCACCGCAAAGTTGTTCACCGTAATGATTTATACTTTTATATCCAATATCAGCACATAAATCATTCATCTTGAATTGACTCCTTTAACTTTGCGAGTGCAATTTTGGTTTCTGCCGCTGTTTCGCCAAGCAAAGAAGCGATTTCCTGAACGATACGCATTTGCTTATCTACGACCTTATCCGCCACTTCAATGGTTTTGCGACTGATATCCTCTTTCTTTTCACGCTCTTTTTGCTCGTTGGTGACATCACGCATAATGGAAACCAAAAGATGTGAATCCCTGTCATACACAACTGATTGCTCCACAAAACGATTGTATTCTGCAAGATACACACGCTCATTATGAATATCTCGACCAGTCTGTAAAACATTCATAAATGTTGTCGGGTCGAGAATGCGAACCACCTGGTCCCCAAGCACATCGTTTGCACTACGGATATTCATCATATTTCTCGCCGCCGCATTGATTTGCTGCACCTCAAGACTTTCATTAAGAACAATCAATCCGTTGGGTGAATTATTAACGATAGTATCCGAAAAACTTTCGGCTTTATCCTTCAAAAACGGCAGACACATAGAGATTTCTGCCTTGCCTTGAATGATAGCGATTGCTTTTTCACGGCAGGTATTGTATCCACAAGAACCGCAATTTAGTTCTTGGGACGGTTTGAATTTACCCATTTGACGAAGAATATTCTGGATTTCAATTTCAGAGGGCATCGGCAGGCGCTGTTCAATGTACGAAAAATTCTTTTTCAGTTCCATAGCCGTAGGCTGTGCAACTTCAAAATCCTTCTCACCTGCATAACTTGCAACTGCTATATAATCTCTGACGGTTTCGGTATGGTGATATTTTTCCATAACAGGACCGCCCATACAACTGCCCACACATGCAGACATCTCTATAAAACATTTATGAATGTTCCCATTGATAATATCTTTGAGTGCGGCAATACAGTTATCAACTCCGTCTAAAGCCAGATATGTATATCCCGGTGCATCCTGTGCCATTGTTTTAAGCACACCGCCCGTCGTCGGGAAGAAACGGGCGCGGGAACAAACCTCACTATCCATTTCGTGTTCAAGAACAATGTTTTCCGCTTTCAACCATTCGGTTAGTTCTTCAAAAGTAAGAACCGCATCGACAATGCCTTCGTAATACTCTGCCTCGTCTTTTTTAGCAACGCAAGGGCCGATAAAAACGGTCTTAGCACCGGGAAACCTTGATTTAATATCTTTACAATGCGCCTGCATCGGTGAAACGACATCTGCCAAAAATTCAAGTGCCTGCGGAAAATGCTTTTGAATTAACAAATTTATAGAATGACAGCAAGAGGAAATAACGACATCTCTCTCCTCTTCTCTCAGCATTCTTTCATATTCTGTTTTAACAATGGTAGCACCCACAGCAGTTTCTTCAACATCATAAAAGCCGAGCTTTTTGAGTGCTTTACGCATAGCGTTGATTCCAACACCCTCATAGTTTGCAATAAAAGAGGGCGCAAGGCTTACAATTACCGGCTCGCCGCTTTGAATGAGTACCTTCACTTTTTCTGTTTCCGAAATCAGTTGCTTGGCATCCTGCGGGCAAACAACAAAGCAGCCGCCGCAAAGAATACATTCATTTCCGATAATATGTGCCTGATTTCCCGAAAAACGAATTGCCTTGACAGGACAATAGCGAATACATTTATAACAATTTTTACAGTTTGATTTTTTCAAAGTCAAACAATTTGGCATATCGCATTTACATCCTTTCCAGTTTATTCAGGACTTGTTCCCGAAAGAATTCATTAAAGTTTTCTTTCGTAATACCAATATGAATATCATCATTGACTTGAATGGTCACACCAACGCGATTACACTTACCGATACAGAAACTGCCCGCAAGTGTCACCTCATTTTCAAGGCCGTGCTCCTGCACCGCCTTTTGTAAAAGTTCCACAATTTCAGGGGACCCTTTCAAATGACAAGAACTACCCACGCAAACCTGAATAATCATCATTTACACCTTTGCCTTAATGTTGTTTTCAAAAAATTCCTCTGTGGTTTCAGGGGTCACGGAATAAAAAGTATCATCCACCGTAACACATACGCCCCTTTGGCACTCACCCATACAGAAAGTACCGCCAAGCTGAACCTTTTCTTCCAGGTTGTTTTTACTAATCAAATCTTGCAACTGTTCCACCACTTGACGAGAACCTTTTATATGACAGGAACTTCCGATACACACCGTAACTTTCATTATTTTTTATCTCCTTTTATATCCTATTATTCGCACTATTTGTATTAGCCAAATAATTCTTTATATATAATTATGCATTTTAATTATACATTCTTTTAATTAGATATGCAAGCAAAAGTACTAAAATTTAGTTTCAAATTCCAATTTAAAGGACATTTTTACCTTTAATTTTTATAACTGATTTAGATTGATATGTTTTCTTATACAAAAAACTTCCAAGCCGTTTACGACTTGGAACTTTTTTTCATTCTTTGTTGTTGAAATCCGCTGAGGATATGCCGTTTAGCAAGAGTTATCTGCTCCGCGTCGGGCGGCAAAACATCTTTTAAGGGATAGGAAATCCCCAGTTGTTCATACTTGGTCACTCCCATCGTATGATACGGGATAACCTCCAGTGCCTTAAAGCTTTTCAGCGTGGCAAGAAACTTTCCTAACTTTTCAAGATATTCCGGTTCATCGGTAATGCCGGGTACCAACACATGCCGGACCCACAACGGCACTTTTTGCTCGCCGAGATATTCGGCAAATGCCAGCACATTACTGTTATCCGCCCCTGTCAGCAGTTTATGTTTTTGGGGGTCGATGTGTTTGATGTCCAGCATCACCAAATCGGTATACCGCATCAAAGTATCCATCTTTGCATGCTGTCTTGGGTCAAAAACGATGCCCGATGTATCAATACAGGTATGAATTCCGCGTGCTTTTGCCGCGACAAACAACTCGGTGATGAATTCAATCTGCATCAATGGCTCTCCTCCACT
>JAZRAZ010000250.1:0-14471 GCA_045634825.1 Eubacteriales bacterium
CCAGAAACTTTGTGCAAACGCATCTTTGCCACTTCCCATACCATCGCTGAGCAATAAAACATAATGAGATTGGTCGGAACTAAAGGCTAAAGCGTTGTCACCGCAAATGGTTTCGCCTTCTTTGGTTTTGCAAAGTGCGGCACATTGTACGGTAAAGGGCGCGCGGCGCACAAAGCAAGCAAATGTGCCTTGTTCTTTTATAAATGACTGTCTGGCGGTCAAGGCAAAGCCGGCAGCGCGTTCCATTAGTCCTAACAATGCGGAATTTGTCAGTTCACTTCCTTGAAAACTCACATCCAGAAAAAAACCGCCCAGCAAGTCTTTAGCGCAGGTTACGCTGATGTTTTTAGCCCCGGCTTGCTGTAAAAGCATATTTGCCCGTTGTGAAATTTCGGGGTAAAAAGAAATGCGGTCTTTGGCATTTTGTTGCAGTTTATCTACTTGTTTGACCAGTTGTTCATATTGTCCGTCCAATGCACTGACTGGTTGGGGTTTCTTTTTGGGAAAAGGGGTGAGCGGTAAGGAGAGAAAAATAATTGCCGCAACGGGAGCACTTGCCAGCCATAATGGATGCTCCATAAATGTGCCTCCCGGCAACAGTGCCAAAAGTGAGCACAATACCAAAGATGCCGTATAAGAACGTTTGCCCCATTTTTGTATTGTATTTACTGCTGCGACAGCAGATAAAAGCATCGGCAAAACAGCGAAATCTCCTCCGATGACCGATGCCGACAAAGCAATCAGGCATCCGCTGAGTATACTTTGCCATAAACTAAATAAGGCGGCTATTAAAATTAATAACAGAGCAACCGTTAGAGCTGAAAAATTATCAAGCACTGTGCTGTCACATATCATCAAAACAAATATTTCCAAAATCAGATAGGCGATATATCCTTTGCTTGTATGAGGAACTTTATTGTAAGGTGCTTCGCTTTTGATGAAATAAAGAAAAAACAAAAAGCAAGCGCCTAAAATTGTACTGCATATTCTTATGGCTATATCGGTCTGATATCCGACAAAGTAACGAACTGACTGCCAGAGACCAAGAATCAAACCAAACATAACAGGGGAAAGAGGTCGTTTTGCCCGAAGATGAGCGGGATGGGCAAACGGCAGTAACCATAGTGCTATCAGCAGTGGGAACATCTCTCTTGTCTCGGGTAGAAAAATTGAAAATAGTTGCCCCAAAAATACGCCGGTAGAGTTGAGCCCAATGTTGCTTGCAGCAACATTTAATGTTGGTGCTGTAACATAAAACAGAGAATGGTGCTTGTCCAAAACACTCATTAAACCCAATAAAACGGACAGAAGAAATCGCAGACCGACAAAAATACTGTTTTTTTGCTTTGCTTTCATAATAGTACCTCCGTAGGATGTTCTATTGTAGCAAATTTGCAGTCGATATTTTGTCGAAAGATGATAGTCATTCTATACAAAAAATAAAACGGTTTTTTGGACAAAGTGTCGCATTATTTTTTTATCTGCTGAATTTCTTGACAAAATACTTTATAGTAATATATAATTTATTATAAATAATGGGCAAGTTATGCCCGATTTTGAAAATGATGCTGAGAAGAGGAGAAACACTATGAACAACATCAAACGTGTCTTGTCGGTAGTCCTTTGTGTGTTGATGATGGTAAGTATGCTGGCAGTGAGTCAGTTTAGTTTTACTTTCGCCGCCACAGAAAACGGCTACACCTACACTATTAATGCTGATAATACGGCAACTCTTACCGATTATGAAGGTACAGCTGTTTCCATAAATGTGCCTAAAAAATTGGGCGGTTGTGTTGTTACTGCTATCGGAACCGGTGCATTTATGGAAAATACCACCGTTAATTCCATCACATTGCCTGACACTGTTACCACCATTGGTGACAATGCGTTTATGGGTTGTGTGGTATTGACACAGGTGAACTTGCCTGCTAATTTGACAACGGTAGGCTTCGGCGCATTTATTGATTGTGCATCACTTGAAACATTGGTACTGGGCACTCAGGCAACCGAACTTGGTGAAAAGATGCTGAGTGGATGCAGTTCTCTGAAAGAACTGACGATTGCGACAGATGATGCTACCATGGCTACTATTTTCAGCGGAACAACCTATGAAAATGCAGAGTATCCTGTCGGACTCAAGACCATCACCGTAACCAATGATAAGCAAATTAATGCTAATGCATTCAGAGGAATGAAAAATCTTGAGACAGTGAATTGGACCCAAAATGTCAACACCGTCGGTAATGAGGCTTTTGCTGATTGTACGGCACTCAAAACACTGAATATGTCTATTCGTCAAAAGGTCGGCCGTGGGTCTTTTCAGAACTGTGAGTCTTTGAAATCCATTGATTTACAAGACGGAGTAACCGAAATCGGCGCATCCGCTTTTGCGGGCTGTACTGCTTTGGAGAACATTACTGCAGGAGTTAGTCTCAAAATTGTAGCAAAAGATGCTTTTAAAGATACTCTTTGGCTGAAAAATCAACCCGAGGGCATTGTAATGTTGGCAAATGTGTTTGTTTCCTATACCGGCAGTGATTCTGTTGTAACTCTTCCCGATACCACAATCGGTACGGCTCAGTATGCATTGAACGGCAATAATTCCGTTCGTGAATTGATTGTTCCCAACAGTGTTGTTTATATTGGCTCAAATCTTTTGACCGGTGCTGCGGTAGAAAAGGTAACTCTTCCCTTCATCGGTGCTACTAAAACAATAGCAGATACTTCTGTGGTCGGATATCTGTTTGGCGCTGCTGATGCCACAGGAAATGCCGATATGCCCTCCTCTTTCAAAGAAATAGAATTAACAAATTGTACTATTATCCCGCAAGAAGCATTTAAGGGAAGTAACTACATTACCAATGTAATTATTCCTGAAATAGTGTCTTCCATTGAAAAAGGCGCATTTGCAAGTTGCACAGCTTTGCAACAACTCAATTACAATGCAAAGTCAGCAACCGTTGCAGCAGATGCTTTTACAGGTACATTTATAAAGAATATCAACTTCGGTGAAAATGTAGAGATTATTCCTTCAAATTTGTGCAGTTCAAATTCTGCAATGACCGAACTGAACATTCCTGCGAAAGTTACCAAGATTGAGGCAGGTGCATTTACCGGATGCTACAATCTCAAAACAGTGAATTTCAATGCAGTGAGTTGTACAACGATTGCAGAAGATGTATTTGATTACTGTCACAGACTGGAAAATATCGTTTTGGGAAGCGGAGTAAAACACATTCCTGCGAACCTGTATTCTCATTACAGTGCAAAAAATATAGTAGAACTTACCATTCCCGAGCAAGTTACATCCATTGAAAGCAAAGCATTTTCTCATTGTGCAAACTTAACTACTCTGAATTACAATGCTGTTTCTTGCAATATTGGTGAAGCTGCATTTGTCGGGTGCGACAAACTTGTTAGTATTATTTTGGGAGAAAAGGTGACCGCCATCCCCTCTCATCTCTATCAGGGCAATACCGTAATAACCGAGATTGAACTTCCTGAAAACATAATTCGTGTGGACGATGGTGCGTTTGCAGGCTGTTCTGAATTGTTGAACATCAAGGCGAGTGATAATTTGGTATCTGTCGGTGCAGATGTTCTCAAAAACAGCAAATGGTATGAATTGCAGGCAGACGGCGCATTGTATTTAGGTAAAGTATTTATTGGTTATAAGGGTACAATAGCAGAGGACGGCGCCATTAAAATCAAACCCGGAACGGTTGCTATTGCAGATAAAGTCTTTAACAAAAACAACAAAATTAAAAGTGTATTTGTTCCCAACTCTATCACTTATATCGGTACAGATGCTTTCAAGGATGCAACGGCAAAAATTTCTTGCTATGAAAATGCAACCTATGTAATTGCATATGCTACCGCCAATAACATTGCTTATGAAACGATTCAATGTCCGGAAACCACCGTATATTATGAAATCGTTAAAGAGGCAACTTCCGAAAAAGGCATTTGGAACAAAATTTGTAAAGATTGTGCGCAGGTGCTGGAGAGTGAAATTGAATATGCCTCCGGCGATGAGGATAATGTATGGGTATTGACAAAAGCCCCCACCTGTACCGTTGACGGTGTCATCAGTAAAGGTGATGAAACACAGGCAATTGCCGCTACCGGTCATAATAATACTACTTGGAAACAAGTAAAAGCGCCCTCCTGCATTGAAGAAGGCGAATTGCAAGAATTTTGTGATGATTGCCAAACTGCCCTTCCTACTATCAAAGCAGTTAAAAAAGTACCTCATACACCGGGTCAATGGACCATCATTCGTCAACCGCGCACCTATTGTACCGGCATCAATGCCGTTTTGTGCACCGAGTGCGGCGAGATTCTCAAGACGGAAGATATCGAAAAACTTCCCGATGATACTCTTGTTATGGCTTCCATTATGGACGTTTCTTCCAGTGATTGGTATTATGAAACTGTAAAATTTGCCTTAGAGAATAACTTATTTAAAGGTACGGCAGAATTGGAATTCAGCCCTGTTGCTACAATGAGCAGAGCAATGTTTGTGACGGTTTTGGGAAGAATGGCAGGCGTTGAAGTTGACCATACAGTTCAAACCAAATTTACCGATGTTAATACCAATCAGTATTATACCGGTTATGTTGCCTGGGCAAGCCAAAATAACATTGTCAGCGGTGTTACTGATACAAAATTCTGTCCCAATGATTCCATTACTCGTGAACAGATTTGCGCGTTGATTGTACGCTATGCAAATTACAGCGGAGTTACCTTAACTGCTAAAGTTGAACCGGCAGAATTTGCGGATGCTGCTAATATCAGTGCATATGCTAAAGAAAGTGTAACGATTTGTCAAAAGGCGGAACTGATTAGTGGGCGCGGTCAAAACAAATTTGCACCCAAAGATAGTGCGACCAGAGCTGAAGTTGCACAAATTTTGAAGAATTTGGCACTTGGCTTCTTTGCAAATTAGTTTAGATTATAAACACTGAAAAATGCGGCTCTCTTGTATCGGAGAGTCGCATTTTATAGGTCTTTGAAATACGCGAAAGGAAAGAATATGCTGAAAATTAGGCCCGCAACAATACAGGACCTTCCTGCTATTTTAGAAATATTTGACGCGGCGCGTGCTTTTATGCGCCAAAACGGAAACTTTGTGCAGTGGATGGGAAACTATCCCGATGAAAATGATGTGGTCAACGATATCAAACTGGGGGAGGAATATGTTATCCAAGACGATGGGGTAGTTTGCGCTGTGTTTACGATGATGTCCCGCCCTGAACCGACCTACAAGGTTATTGAAGGGGAGTGGTTGCAAGATGGGCCGTACGGGACCATTCATCGCGTTGCTTCGTCCGGCAAGTGTTCAGGTTGTGTGCAAGCGGCGATAGAATATGCACTGCAATTTCATAGCGTTCTTCGTTGCGATACACACCAGGTAAATCTACCAATGAGAAATGCCCTTACCAAAGCAGGATTTGTTCACTGCGGAACGGTATTTATGCTTGACGGCACGCCCCGTATGGCATTTGAAAGGATATAACTTTGAAATCAAACCAAATAAAACGGCACACCTTCTCGCGAAGGTGTGCCGTAAAATTTAATATTTTCTTATGCTTTGCCGATAGAACCAAACAGTTCCATCTTTTCTTTTACTTTGGCTTTGATGGCTTCTACGCCGGGAGCCAGTAATTTTCTGGGGTCAAATCCTTTGCCTTCCAGGTCTTTGCCGGCTTCGATATAAGCACGGGTGGCTTCCTGGAAAGAAAGCTGACATTCAGTGTTTACATTGATTTTGCAAACGCCCAAAGAAATTGCTTTGGCAACCATTTCGTCGGGAATACCGGTGCCGCCGTGCAGAACCAAGGGCATACCGAGCGTTGCATTATTGATGCTTTCCAAAACATCAAATCTGAGACCTGCCCAGTTAGCAGGATATTTGCCGTGAATGTTACCGATACCGGCTGCAAGAATGTCAACGCCGAGGTCTGCAATGGTTTTACATTCTGCGGGGTCTGCAACTTCACCGTTGCCAACAACGCCATCTTCTTCACCACCGATAGCACCGACTTCTGCTTCAACAGACAGTCCTTTGGCAGCACACAAAGAAATGATTTCCTTGGTTTTTTCGATGTTTTCTTCAATGGGGTAATGAGAACCATCAAACATAATGGAACTGAAACCGGCGTCCATCGCTTTTTTTGCACCTTCATAAGAACCGTGGTCCAGATGCAGTGCAACAGGAACCGTGATGCCCAAATCATCAATCATTGCGCTGACCATAGCGGCAACAGTCTTAAAACCGCACATATATTTTGCGGCGCCCTCGGAAACACCTAAAATAACAGGGCTGTTATTTTCTTGCGCTGTCAGCAAAATTGCCTTGGTCCATTCCAGATTGTTGATGTTGAATTGGCCGACTGCATATTTGCCGTCACGAGCCTTAATCATCATATCTTTTACATTGACAAGCATTTTATTATCTCCTTTAAAAAATATTACTCCTATATTATACTTTTATTTTATCGGAAAATCAAGAGTTTCCTGACAGGAATGAAAAATATTTACAATCCGAGAAAAATGTGGTATTCTAATAAAGTGAAGGGAAGTGAGAAAATGAAGGGATATTTTGCTGCGGCAAATGAAGTTACCAGTGAATTTGTTGAGAAAAAAAGCCGCTTTATTACTCACGCCAAACCTGTTACAAATGCCCTTGAGGCAGAAAACTTTATTTCAGAAATCAAAAAGAAGTATCCCGATGCGCGTCATCATTGTTGGGCATATCGCGTGCACAGTCCCTTTGGGGAGCGTTACAGTGATGATGGTGAGCCACAGGGGACTGCCGGAAGCCCTATGCTTTCGGTGCTTCAAAAGCAGGAGATTGAAGATATTTGTGTGGTGGTGGTACGCTATTTCGGCGGAATTTTGCTCGGCGCCAGCGGACTGACACGCGCCTACAGCAAAGGCTGTGCAGATGGGGTGGATAAAGTAGGAAAAAGTTATAAATGTCCGTCCCAAATTTTAGATATAGAAATTCCCTATGAAAATCTGAGTGCTGTAGAGAGAAAACTTGAGCAACAGACATTTGAGATTTTAGAAAAGAAGTACCATACCGCTGTTTCTTTTACGCTGGCACTCCCTTTAGAACAGGTGGCAGATTTTAAGATAATGCTTACCGAACTTTCGGCAGGCAAAATTATTATAAAAGATGGTGAGCAAAAACTCGTAATTTTTAAAACATAGTTGCTTTTTATTTACAATTTGTCCATCATTTTTTGTAAGGGATAAGATATAATGTATTTGCTTAGGAAGGAGGTACCGCTATGAGTAAAATCCTGGTTGTAGATGATGAGAAAAATATTTGTGAACTTTTGGGATTGTATCTGCGTAAAGATAATTACGAGGTAGAATATGCCTATGATGGAGAGATGGCACTGAACCGATTTGTTTCCTTTTCGCCTGACCTTATTTTATTGGATATTATGTTACCCATAAAAGACGGTTGGGAGGTTTGCAGAGAAATTCGCAAAACTTCATCGGTACCTATTATTATGGTGAGTGCCAAGGGAGAAACTATTGATAAGATTTTGGGACTGGAACTCGGAGCGGATGACTATATTACCAAACCTTTTGATGCCAAAGAGGTGTTGGCACGCATCAAAAGTGTTTTGCGCCGTACCGGTGCCGATTGCCAAAGTGAACAGATGCAAGAGGTGGAACACGAGGGACTGTATGTATCGTTGACAAATTATAAACTTCGTGTAAACGGCAAAGATGTGGAAGCGCCGCCCAAGGAAATTGAACTTCTCTATCATTTGGCAAGTCACCCCAATCGTGTTTTTACCAGAGACCAACTGTTAGATGAAATCTGGGGCTTTAAATATTTTGGCGATTCCAGGACGGTAGATGTGCACATTAAGCGTATTCGGGAAAAACTCGATGGCGTTTCTGACAAATGGGCACTCAAGACGGTTTGGGGAGTCGGATATAAATTTGAACTCAATTAAGTCATATGTTTAAACGAATATTTTTAAAATATTTTACCATTTGTGCATCTATTATTTTAACCATATTAATGATTATGGGTGTGTTGTCCAGTGCGGTGATGGCAAGTCAGACTATCACCCAGACAGCCGATGATTTGGAAAGTGCGGCAATTAAACTCAGTTCACTGTATGCCGAGATGCCTAAAAACGGGTATTTGGTGGGTGGCAAAGTGCTTGAAAGTGCGATGGATGTGGTCAAAGATACACTGAAGGCAGATATTTTGGTACTGACTGACAGCGGTTTAATTGCGGCATCAACTTTGGAAAATGCATCGGATACATTGGTGCCTACTGATGCATTACAATCTGTCTTAGGCGGTAAAATTTATCGCAAAGACGGCGTATTTTTAAAAGAAAAAGTTTATAAACGCTCTTACACGGTCGGAGCTCCGATTATGATAGGGGACAATCAAATCGTGGGCGCTGTATTTGTTACAACAACCCAAATGCGTCTATGGGAAACTTTGGTTCCGTTTTTGCTCATTTATCTGCTGTTTATGGGTATAGCATTAACGATTGCATTTATCATCGTTTATTTTGTGACACAAAAAATGTTCTTCCCGCTGATGCAGATGAGTCAGGCAGTTAAACGATACGCGCAAGGTGATTTTTCAATGCGTATTGCGGTGCATCATAATGACGAACTGGGCGAACTTGGAATGGCGTTTAACAATATGGCAGATTCTCTTGGTAAACTGGAACAGATGAGAAGGGAATTTGTGGAGGATGTATCTCACGAACTGCGCACCCCTATGACTACGATTTCCGGATTTATCGACGGGATTTTAGATGGCGTGATTGAACCTGACCAACAGCCAAAATACCTTGCGCTTGTTTCGGAAGAAATCAAGCGACTCAGTCGAATGGTATCCTCTATGTTAGATGTAGCCAGGATACAGGCGGGGACAATGGTTTATACCAACTCTAACTTTGAACTGGGAACCTTAGTAAAGAAAAATCTGGATACCTTAATGGAGCGTTTGCAGGAGAAGCAGGTGGAGTTGATTATAGATATTGACGAAAGCCAGGAATACTATGTTTACGCTGATGCAGACAGTGTGTATCGTGTGATTTACAATTTGCTCGACAATGCGATAAAATTTGTAAATATCGGCGGTAAAATTATATTAAAAATGCAAATGAGGGAGAATATGGTTTTCACCTCGGTATACAATACAGGTGAGGGCATCCCGCAAAAAGATGTCGGACAAATTTTTGAACGTTTTTATAAAACTGATAAAAGTCGTTCCCAAAACCGTCAAGGAGTGGGAATTGGTTTATATTTGGTGCAAGCGACAGTTCGTGAAATGGGGGGAGATATATTTGTTTCTTCCAAACAAGGCGAGTATGTGGAATTTTCCTTCAGTTTGCCTTGCCCACAAGATTTTTAAAATCGAAATAAATCGTTCACAACTTATTTATAATTTTATGATATAATTGATTTATAAGACTGAAAGAGAGGAATCCAAAATGGAGGAAAACAATATTTATCATAATGAGGATGGTTCGGTAAACGAATTTCCTGAAAACGAACAACCCATTCATCAAGAGCAAACAGATGAACAAAGTGAGTCTGCTGAACCTCAGGCGGAGGAGTATACGGTACAAAATCCTACCGCATATTATGACTATCAGCAGCCGGAATCTCCCGTGCAGGAAAGTTATACGCCGCCGGTGGTTACCCCTGTTTCCGTAAAGCCAAAGAAAAACGGGCTTTTGATTGCGCTGATTGCACTTACTTGCGTTTTAATTGTTACCATTATCGCAAGTATGGCAGCAATTATCTTTATGTACAGAAATAATGATACTCCTGTCACCGAAAGCGGTAATGAAGTGGTGTTGGGTGACAATAAAGAAAATAACTCCACACAAGTTCCAAGCGTAGATGTGGTAGAGCAAAGTAAAGATGACAGTGAAAGAATGAACATCGAGCAGGTTGTCAACAAAACTTTGTCTCAGGTAGTCGGTGTTGTTGCAAAAACAGGTGAAGGTTTTTATGCCAGTGAGGGTCAGGGCAGTGGTATTATTCTTTCGGCGGACGGCTATATTATTACCAACGCTCACGTAATCGAAAAAGCCACAGCGGTGCAAATCGTTTTGCCCGATGATAAGCAAACCACTTATGATGCTAAAGTTATCGGCAGTGATACCAAGACAGACCTTGCTGTCCTTAAAGTAGAGGCAACTAATTTAAATGCTGCTGATATCGGTAACAGTGCAGAACTGAATTTAGGCGAAACAGTGGTTGCTATCGGCAATCCGTATGGCCTTGAACTGCAAAGTTCAGTTACCAGCGGTATTGTTTCAGCACTGGATAGAAGTGTAGTGACCAGCAACGGTAAAATGAATCTGATACAAACAGATGCCGCTATCAACCCCGGTAATTCGGGTGGTGCTTTGGTGAATCTTTATGGTCAGATTGTAGGCGTTTGTTCCTCCAAAATCAGTGATTTGGATGCAGAAGGTCTTGGGTTTGCCATTCCTATCAGTGATGCCATTCCGATTGTAAAAGAACTTATCGCAAAAGGATTTATCAGCGGTCGCCCGATGATTGGTATTCAAGGGCAAGATATTTCTGCCCAAACCGCAATGATGTATGGTGTGCCGACAGGTGTATATGTCGTATATATTGAGGAAGGCAGTTCTGCTTATAAATCGGGTCTTCGTCAATATGACATCATTACCGAATTCAACGGTCAGACGGTTACAAGTTTTACCGATTTGGATGTGGCAAAAGACGAGTGTAAGGCAGGGGATACGGTAACTATTAAATTTTATCGTTATACCGACCGCAAAACTTATACAGCCAAAATCACGCTGAGTGAGTCAAACGGCAACTAAAATTTATAAGAACACCTTTGTTTCAGGCAAAGGTGTTCTTTTTGATTTTAAAGAACTTGACAAAAAGAAAAAATATGCTATAATACATTTGAACGATTGTTCAAATGTATTATATGTGGAGGTGTTGTTGATGAACAATGCACCTGATTGTGAATTTTTGCACGCGCATGAGCATCAAATTCGGAAGGTGAGCAGTCAGATGCCATCGGAAGAAAAACTTTATGCTTTGGCGGAACTGTATAAGGTTTTTGGAGATAGTACGCGTGTCAAAATTTTATATACACTCTTAGAAACAGAATTGTGCGTTTGTGATATCGCCGCGTTGCTTAAAATGACGGTTTCTGCTATTTCCCATCAACTTCGTGTACTGAAAAATGCCCATTTGGTCAAGTACCGTCGGGAAGGTAAAACGGTGTTTTACTCTCTTGCAGACCGTCATGTGTATGACATTTTAGCGCAGGGAATGGAACATATAGTAGAAGAAAGGGGATAAAAATGATAGTAAGAAAAACATATGCAGTGGAGGAACTGGATTGCGCACACTGTGCCGCAAAAATGGAAGAAGGGATACGCTCAATTGAGGGTGTTGAGGCGGCTTCTTTGAGTTTTTTGGCTCAAAAACTGATTATTGAGGCAGAGGAAAGCAATCTGGAGCAAATAATGAAACAGGTTCAGCAGATTTGCCATCGAGTTGACCCGAATTGTGATGTTATTTTATGATGAACAAAAAACAGAAAAAAGAAAGAAATGAGATTATCTTTCTTGGTACTATATTTGCCTTGCTGCTCGGCATCAATACAATTTTAACCTTGCCTAATATTGTAAAGGCTATCTGCTTTACGGCTATTTATCTGGTGGCGGCACACCGCATTTTGAAAAATGCTGTAAACAATATTTTCAGAGGACAGGTTTTTGATGAAAAATTTTTGATGGCACTGGCTACCATTGGTGCTATTGTGATAGGTGAATATCCTGAGGCAGTATTTGTGGTGTTATTTTTCAGAATCGGTGAACTTTTTGAAAAAGTAGCAGTGGGCAATAGTCGTAAAAGTATTACGGCGTTGATGGAAATTTGCCCCGACCAAGCGCGCATAATGCGCGAGGGCAAAGCGGCAATGATACCTGCCCGTGAGGTTCAAATTGGTGAGGAAATGTTGGTTCATCCCGGCGAGCGTATTGCGCTGGACGGTGTAGTCATCAAAGGGGAAGGTGCTCTTGATTTATCGGCACTTACAGGGGAGTCCGTTCCAAGCGATGTGACAGTAGGAAGCAGGGTAGCAAGTGGTGCTATCAATTTAAATGGTGTATTACATATTACCGTAACGCATAAATTTGAACAATCTACAGCGTCGCGTATTTTGGAATTAGTAGAAAACTCCACCTTTCACAAGGCACCCGTTGAAAATTTCATTACTCGATTTGCCCGATATTATACCCCTGTTGTATGCATCACGGCATTGGTACTGGCGGTACTGCCGCCGCTGTTTTTGGGGGCTTGGGGAGATTGGTTGCATAAAGCGTTGGTTTTTTTGGTAGTCAGTTGTCCTTGCGCGCTGGTTATCAGTGTACCGCTCACTTTTTTCAGTGGCATCGGTGCTGCGGGAAAACGAGGGATTTTGGTTAAAGGCGCGGCGTTTTTAGAAAAATTCTCTGATGTTAAGGCGGTCGTGTTTGACAAGACCGGTACCCTCACCTGTGGCAACTTTGAAGTGGTTTGTATTTATCCCGAAGGCGTACAAGAAAGTCAACTATTGGAACTTGCCGCTTTAGCAGAGGCGCATAGCACTCATCCCATTGCCGTGTCTTTGAAAAAAGCCTATGATAAAGAACCCGATCTTCAGCGTATCGGCGCTGTGGAAGAAGCGGCAGGTTTTGGCATCAAAGCGCAAATTGATGGAAGAGAGATTTTAGTCGGCAATAAAGAACTGATGGAAAAGGAACATATTGTTGTAGATGATGTTTTGCTACAGGGGACGGTTGTATATGTAGCAAGAGAACATCAGTATATCGGCTCTATAGTGATTGCGGATACAGTGAAGCCCACTTCCTATGAAGCAGTTTCATCGCTTAAAAAGATGGGCAAATATACTGTTATGCTGACGGGTGACCGCAAGGAAATCGGTCAGCAAATTGCTCAAAAACTGACCATTGATGAAGTATATACTGAGTTGTTGCCCGATGAAAAAGTGAAAACACTTTTAGCACTGAAAGAACGCTATAAAAATGTTGCGTTTGTGGGTGACGGAATGAATGATGCACCCGTACTGATGGCGGCAGATGTAGGTGTTGCGATGGGGGCAATGGGAAGTGATGCCGCCATAGAAGCGGCAGACATTGTGTTGATGCAAGATGACCCGTCGCATTTAATACGCGCTATGGAACTATCCAAAAAAACGCGTGCAATCGTTTGGCAAAATATTGTGTTTGCTCTTACAATAAAATTTGCGGTTATGCTGCTGGCTCTTTGCGGAATGGAGAATATGTGGCTTGCCGGTTTTGCCGATGTGGGTGTTTCGGTAATTGCAATTTGTAACGCGACCAGAAATATCATAAAAAAATAAATTATTAGTTGCAATTTCAGTAAATATAATATATAATAAAATTGTAATTTCATCTAACAATAAGCAAAGGAGCTTATCAAATGAGAAAAAATTTGAAAATTCTGGTAATTGGTATGATTGCTATTCTTGCTTTGGGAATGTTGTCTGCTTGCGGCGGCAAAAATTATACCAATAAAGATATTGGTTTTACAGGGCAGGTGCACGGTATTTCCAAATCTGTTAAGGATACTACTGAAAATGTAATTGTAGCAACAAATGAAATTACCAATTATGTTGATGCAGAATAAATTATTTACTGAAAGAAATTAAAAGGTGCAAGGAAAAACTTGCACCTTTTTTAAAGGAATAATAATGAAATTTTTTACTTTGACACTTGCTCCTGCTTTTGACAAGTATTGTAAAGCAGAGCATTTTGCTTTAAATGAAGAAAATTTGGTGCAATCCGATGGATGTGTAGCGGGCGGAAAGGGCATCAATATATCGCGGGCATTGTTGGAAGCACAAATACCTTCAACGGCAATAGCGCTCATCGGAAAAGAAGGCGGAGCGGAATTTGTCCGTCAGGTGACATCTAAGGGAATTAATTTGCTGCCGCTATGGTGTGACGGAAAAATCAGAGAAAATATCACTGTTGCAACAGCCTTTGGCGAAACCCGCATATCTTTTTCAGGCCCGAGCGTTCAAGTTTCTGTATTAGAGGAAATTTTTTCTTTTTTAGACTTGCACATCAATACCGGGGATGTTCTTACATTGACGGGAAGATTGCCTAAAGGAATCAACGCCTCAGACATCATGCCGTTTTTAAAGGAACTAAAGTGTAAAGGCGTTTTACTTGTCGTAGATTCCAAGTCATTTACTCTTGCTGATTTGATACAATTATCCCCTTGGCTGATTAAACCCAATGAACAGGAGGTCGTAGCGTATTGTGGCAGAGAAATCGACACCCTCGATGATGCACTCGGCGTTGCAGCAGAACTTTACAACAAGGGGATTGCCAATGTTATGGTCAGTCTGGGTGCCAAAGGGGCGGTACTTGTAAATACAGAAG
>JAZRAZ010000251.1:0-4386 GCA_045634825.1 Eubacteriales bacterium
TACCTTTTTTTCCTGACATAAACAAACCTCCTATGGTAGTTGTTTTAATTCTACCATAGGAGGTGCTTTTTTACTATTGTCCATTTTTACTGGACTTGTTCACTCGGTGCTTGGCTTTTTTTACTATTCTGCTTCGTTTGCAATCGCTTCGGCAGCCGCCGCTTCAAGTTCGGGGTCATAGGAAAGAATGGGAGCAACATCCTTTTTCTTGATGTTACGGTCGACATAGTTTTTGGTAATTTTCATAACCAGCGGGAACAGCACGACCACACCAATCAAGTTGGGAATCATCATCAGACCATTGAAGGTATCCGAGATGTCCCAGGCAAGAGAGGAGGACAAAACTGCACCGAAGATAACGGTACAAACGTGGATAATCTTAAATACAACTACACTCTTGGTACCAAAGACATATTCCCAGGCTTTGCTACCGTAGTGAGACCAGCCCAGAACGGTGGTAAAGGCAAACAAGAACATCGCAATCGCCACAAACTTGCCGCCGATGCCGCCCCAGGAGAACACTTCGTTAAAGGCACCGCCGACCAATGTTGCGTCGGTATAACCGCCGGCAATCACACCGGTTTGAGCGTTGAAGACACCGCCGTTAAGACCGCCTGAGGTCAGTACTACCAAAGCAGTCATCGTACAAACAACCATCGTATCTGCAAATACTTCAAAGATACCCCACATACCCTGCTTTACAGGCTCCTTAACATTGGAGTTGGAGTGTACCATAACCGAAGAACCAAGACCTGCTTCGTTGGAGAAGACACCGCGCTTAAATCCTTGTGTCATAACCTTGCTGACAACGACACCGATGCCGCCGCCGACAAATGCTTCGGGACAGAAGGCACCAACAAAAATTGCCTTAAATGCAGGAATGATGGCATCATAATGAACACCGATGATAACCAAACTACCTGCTACAAACAGTACCACCATAAAGGGAACGATTTTCTCTGCAACAGAGGCAATTCTTTTGAGTCCGCCCAAAGTAATCAGAGCGGTCAGCGCCATTACGACGATACCCAGCAACAGATTGTACAGAGAAACATCCCCGAACACAGTCACATCAGACAAAGCCTTGACATCAAAACCTGCCGCCACATTGGCAACGATTTTGTTGACCTGACCCATCGAGCCGATACCGAATGCGGCAAGCATGGTAAAGAAGGAAAAGAGAATGGCAAGAGTTTTACCAATCCATTTGCAGTTCTTTTTACCGCCCAGACCTTCAGCAAGATAATACATCGCACCGCCGGACCATTCGCCGTCTTTATTTCTGCGACGGAAGTACATACCCAGTACATTTTCCGAGAAGTTGGTCATCATACCGAAAAATGCGGCAACCCACATCCAGAATACAGCACCTGCACCACCCACGCAAATTGCCGAGGCAACACCGGCAATATTACCGGTACCCACCGTTGCGGCAAGTGCAGTACACAGTGCCTGGAAGGCAGAAATGGAGCCCTTATCCTTGGAATGACCCATAACATCTTTGGTAAACATACTGCCAATGGTCTTTTGCCACCAATGCTTCAGATGGGAAATCTGAAATACCTTGGTCACCAGTGTCATCAGAATACCGGTACCAATCAGCAAAATCAGACCCGGCATACCCCATACAACACCGTTTACGTCGCCGTTAAAACTTTCCAGCCATTTTAAAAATTCCACTTTTCTTCATCTCCTTTAAAATAAAAAATGCAGTTCCGCGGTGGAAACGCAGACCTGCAAAAAAACATTGGTATCCCCAAGGATACCTCCTTTGTCCTTTTGCCTGAGAGATTAGCACACGCCTTGCCCCTTCGGCACCCTCTTTACGAGGGATTCTCCAAAGTCCTATCCGCCCACAGTCATCTTACGATTTCTGCAAGTTTCCCATAGAATATGAAATTGAATGAACAGAGTATACCATACCTTTTTACAAAAAGCAACCTTTTTTCGACAAAAAGTTGCAAATTTGTAAATAATGTGCAAACAAATGTATTTCGGTGAATAACATTTTAGCAAAAATTTTTCTATTGACACAATAATATAAATATGTTAAAATTTCTACATCCAATCTTAGAGGATAATTGGTGGCATCGTCACCTTATTGATTGAGTTAAAAGCTCAAATTTTATAAGTTGTTTACTTGTGAAACGGTCAATAAGAGTAGTAAAAGTATCTTACTATATAGACTCTGAGAGGACAAAATTTTAAAACCGTACAGCAAGTCTATGGCTTGCTGTTTTATTTTTTGGGGGAAAGAAATGAAAAAAATCATTGAACTGAAAAACATATCAAAATCTTTTGACGGGGAAACGGTACTCGACGGCGTAAACCTGGATATATATGACGGGGAGTTTATCACCCTGCTGGGTCCTTCGGGTTGCGGTAAGACGACGACCTTGCGCCTGATTGGCGGCTTTGAGAGCGCCGACGAGGGCAAAATTCTCTTTCGCGGCAAATGTGTCAACGATGTGCCGGCGCATAAACGCCACGTCAACACCGTTTTTCAGAAATATGCGTTGTTTCCGCACCTCAATGTTTTTGAAAACGTTGCCTTTTCCTTGCGCCTGCAGAAAGTAGACAAAAAGGAAATCGTGCGCCGTGTCAAAGAGATTTTGGAGATGGTTTCCCTCAAAGGCTTTGAACATAAAAATGTCACGCTTCTTTCGGGAGGACAGCAACAGCGTGTTGCGATTGCCCGCGCCCTGATTAGCCATCCGCGCGTACTGCTGTTGGACGAACCGCTGGGCGCACTCGACCTCAAACTCCGCAAGGATATGCAAAACGAACTCAAAGCCATTCAGAAACAGACCGGCATTACCTTTATCTATGTCACCCACGACCAAGAGGAAGCCCTTTCGATGAGTGACCGCGTGGTCGTTATGAGTGAGGGCCGTATTCAGCAAATCGGCTCCCCTACCGATATTTATAATGAACCTGTCAACGCCTTCGTTGCCGACTTTATCGGTGAGAGCAATATCGTTGACGGCATTATGTTAGAAGATAAAAAGGCGCGCTTTTCAGGACAGACCTTTGAATGTCTGGACGGTGGCTTTGCACCCAACGAACCCGTCGATGTCGTGGTGCGCCCCGAAGATGTGGATGTGGTACCCGTCGATAAAGGTATGCTCACAGGTGTCGTCACCGCCGTTACCTTTAAAGGCGTGCACTATGAAATCATCGTCGACATTGGTGGCTTTAAGTGGATGATTCAGACGACCGATTTTGTCGGCGAAGGGGAAAACATCGGTCTGTTTATTGAACCCGACGCCATTCACATTATGAAAAAATCGCAGTATAGCGGTCTGTACGGAGATTACAGTTCCTTCAGTGACGAGCTGGACGAACTTGCCGACGCGGACAGCGTGGAGGAAGAATAATGAAAAAAACCTCTTTTATGCGCTGGGTTTCGGCGGCACCGCACATCGTATGGATGGTAATGTTCATCGTCTGCCCGCTGCTGTTTGTGGCATACTTTGCCTTTACCGATACCACCGGCGCATTTACTACCAACAATATTTTGGGTCTTTGGGCGCATACCGATACCTTTGTGCTGAGTATTGCCCTGAGCATTATTGCCACCTTTATCTGCTTTGTCATCGGCTATCCGCTTGCCTATCTGATTGCTTCGGCACCCAAGGAAAAGCAGAGCCTGTATATGTTGCTGTTAATGCTCCCGATGTGGACCAACCTTTTAATTCGTACCTATTCTATGATGGCGATGATGGACGACGGAGGACTCATCAACAACATTCTTTCCTCTCTGGGTCTTGGCACCGTTCATATGATCGGCACCAAGGGCGCGGTCATTTTGGGTATGGTGTATGACTTTTTGCCCTATATGGTGCTGCCGATTTACACCGTTATGTCCAAAATCGACCCCAAACTGCTGGAGGCGGCGCGCGACCTGGGGTGCAGTCCCGTGCAGGTACTCTTTCGCGTCACCTTCCCGCTGTCAATGTCGGGGGTCATCAGCGGAATTACGATGGTGTTTGTCCCCTCCATTTCCACCTTCTATATTTCTCAAAAACTCGGCGGCGGTACCTTTGAGTTGATTGGAGATACCATTGAACGCCAATTCCAGCACGAAAGCACCTATCACATCGGCGCCGCAATTGCACTGGTGATGATGATTTTAATTCTCATTTCTCTGGCGATTATGAACCGCTTTTCCGATGAAGAAAACAACGAAGGGAGGATTCTGCCGTGAAAATTCTCTCGAAAGTATATATTATCACGATTTTTTTACTACTGTATATCCCCATCGGCGTGTTGATTCTCTTTTCCTTTAATAACACTGCCAACACCGGCGCGATGACAGGGCTTTCACTCTACTGGTACCGCGAACTCTTTTCCTCGCCCGACACGTTTGCAGCCCTCAAAAACACC
>JAZRAZ010000252.1:0-2473 GCA_045634825.1 Eubacteriales bacterium
CCATCGCCATTATTGGTGCGGCAGGCGGTCCTACCTCTATTGCCGTTGCCAATACCTTAAACTCTCAATATGTCGGCGCCATCACCGTTGCCGCATATTCCTATATGGCGCTGGTACCCATCATTCAACCCCCTGTAATTAAGTTGCTGACTTCCAAAAAAGAACGCCTTATCAGAATGCCTTATGAGCAAAAGTCCGTCAGCAAACTTACCCGCATTATGTTCCCCATCATCATCACCATCGTTGCCTCCGCCATCGTTCCGCAGGCAACCGCTTTGATTGGATTTTTGATGTTCGGCAACCTCATTCGCGAGTGCGGTGTGCTGGAATCTCTCTCGGAAACCGCTCAAAAGGTACTGGCAAACCTCATTACCATCTTCCTTGGTATCTCCGTTGCCTTCAATATGACCTCGGCTCAGTTTTTGAAACTTGACACCTTGCTTATTCTGGGTCTGGGTCTGATTGCTTTCGTTGTAGATACCGCAGGCGGTGTTCTTTTTGCAAAACTCTTAAACCTCTTTTCCAAAAAGAAAATCAATCCTATGATTGGTGCCGCAGGTATTTCAGCATTTCCTATGTCCGGTCGTATCGTTGCTAAAATGGCAATTGATGAGGACCCTCAGAACTTCATTTTGATGCAATCCATCGGCGTCAATGTATCAGGTCAGATTGCTTCGGTTATCGCCGGTGGCATCATTCTGAACCTGTTTTCGTAAATTTGGAAAGGGAGGAACTGTACTATGAATATTTTGTTTTTAAATGCTGCGCCCAAACTTTCCTTTGAACTTTTTAACTTTGTTAAAAATCTGAAGTTTATGGGCATCGGTATGCTGGTGATTTTCGTTGTAATCGGCATTATCATTCTGGCAACACTTTTGGTAAACTACCTATTTTCCGAAAAGAAATAAATCCCGATTTTTCTTCAAAGGCGACAAGAGTGAAAACTCTTGTCGCCTTTTGTTTTAAAATAAAGGTTGTATTTTCAGCCGCTTTAGTATATAATATATAGTAATTGAGTGTTCGGCGGAAATGACGGACTCCACTCAACCCGTCATTTCCATCTACATACAAACCCTCGGAGGTACGGACGAAAAATATCTCCGATGTATAAAAAACAGACAATTTGTCTGTCTTTTTGTCTTGCCAAAAACAAAAAATCTATATATAAAGCGGAGAAAAATACTATGCAAGAAAAAATGAAAAAGTCAGCAAAAACCGCTGCACCTAAAACCAAAAAACAAACAACTGCCCAAAACAGCAAAAAGGCAGTAAAAAAACCGACGGCGCCCAAAAAGCCTGCGGCTAAAAAAACAGTCAAGAAACCTGTCACCAAGCGCCAACCTACTGCCAAAAAATCAGCTTTACCCAAGGGAAAACTGCGCGTTATTTCCCTTGGGGGACTTGACGAAATCGGCAAGAATATGACGCTGATTGAGTACGAAAACGATATGATTCTCATTGACAGCGGTATGGCATTTCCCGACGAGGATATGCCGGGCATTGACCTGGTCATTCCCGACTTTAGTTATCTGATTAAAAACCGCAATAAACTGCGTGGCATCTTTATCACACACGGTCACGAAGACCATATCGGCTCTCTGCCGTATCTGTTAGGGGAACTCAATGTACCTGTGTATGCCACCCGTCTGACCTTGGGACTGATACGCAGAAAACTGGCAGAACACCGACTGGAAAAGCAAAGCATTTTAATTGAAAAGCAGTACGA
This sequence comes from Eubacteriales bacterium, assembly GCA_045634825.1. Classification (GTDB taxonomy): domain Bacteria; phylum Bacillota; class Clostridia; order Oscillospirales; family QAKW01; genus Firm-08. Next base: position 1,727 of record JAZRAZ010000252.1, read on the forward strand.
CGATGTCGTTAAAAGCGGTTGCTTTGCCGTTGAATTTATCAAAGTCAACCACTCGATTGCCGATGCGTGCGGTTTTGCTATTCATACACCGCTGGGCGTTGTCATTCACACGGGTGACTTTAAAATCGACACTACCCCCATCCGCGGCAAAATGATTGACCTTGCCCGCTTTGGCGAACTTGGCAAAGAAGGGGTACTATTGATGATGAGCGACTCGACCAACGCCGAGCGCCCGGGCATTACGCTGAGTGAAAAAGCCGTCGGCAAAACCTTTGAGCAAATCTTTAACAATGCAGGGGGCAAACGCATCATTGTTGCCACCTTTTCCTCCAACATTCACCGCGTACAACAAATCATCAACGCCGCCGTTGCTCACAAACGCAAGGTGGCACTCAGCGGCAGAAGTATGGAAGGCGTGTTGCAGGTGGCCAGAGAACTGGGACATATGAACATTCCTGACGGCACCATCATTCCGCTCAGCGAAGTTTCCCGCTATCCAGACAACCGTATTGTCCTCATCACCACAGGCTCGCAAGGTGAGCCGATGAGCGCGCTGTACCGTATGGCGTTCAGCGACCACAAAAGCGTTGAAATCACCCGTAACGACCTGATTATCATTTCCGCCCGACCCATTCCGGGGAATGAGAAATTGGTTAATAATGTTGTCAACGAACTGGAAAAACTCGGCGCCGAGGTCATTCAGGATGGGGACATTCATGTTTCGGGACACGCCTGTCAGGAAGAACT
>JAZRAZ010000253.1:0-2292 GCA_045634825.1 Eubacteriales bacterium
GTGGACAGGATAATATAACTGCACTCTTGATTCAGCAAGATAGATAAATTCGGAGGTTTTATGGAAAGATTTTTGGGACAGACATTAAAGGGTCGTTATCAAATCAATGAAATTATCGGCATCGGCGGTATGGCGGTCGTCTATAAAGCGTTTGATCTTGTTTTGGCAAGAGATGTTGCTGTCAAGATACTGAAGGATGAGTATATGCGCGACGAGGAATTTCGTCGTAGATTTTCCAATGAATCCAAAGCGATCACTTTGCTTTCTGATAAGAATATTGTTGATATATATGATGTTCGTATGGATGGTGAGGTACTCTTTATAGCAATGGAGTATCTCGATGGTGTTACGCTAAAGGAGTATATAGATAATGTTGGCGCTTTGAATTGGCGCGAGGCGGTGCATTATATTAAGCAGATTTTGAGCGCCGTTCAACATGCACACGAACGCGGAGTGGTTCATCGAGATATCAAGCCACAAAACATTATGTTATTGCGAGATGGAACTGTCAAAATGATGGATTTTGGCATTGCCCGTGTCTCTGATTATGAAACACATAGTATGAGTGCGGAAGCAATTGGATCGGTTCATTATATCAGTCCTGAACAAGCAAGTGGTGATGTTTTAGATGAACGAACTGATATTTATTCAATTGGCATATTGCTATATCAATTATGTACCGGTTCACTACCGTTTGATGATGAAAATGCTGTGACGGTTGCATTAATGCAAATACAAGAGCAACCGATTTTACCGAGAGAACATAGTACTGAAATTCCTGTTGGCTTGGAGCAAATTATTTTACATGCTATGATGAAAGACCCCCTGGAACGTTATGTTGAAGCGTCTGATATGTTAATGGATATTGAAACCATAGAAGAAAATCCTGCGTATGTTTTTCGTGATGAAAATTATGAAGACCTACCTAATCCTACTCCGACTTTCACAGATTCTGATGCAAGTGCCGAGCAACAAGTCGTAGAGGAAAAACCACTTACAAAAGAAGAAAAGAAAAAACTTTCAACTATATGGCAAATTATAGCCGGTGTTGCATCAGCGGGCGCTTTTTTTGTTTTGATTTTAATTGGTATGTTCGTTTTCCCGGATATATTAGATGAGCCGAAATATGAGGTTCCAAACCTCATTGATAAGATGTTTGATGAAGTTGTTGCCAATGATAAATATGAAAAATTCAATATAGTTAAAAAAGGTGAAAAAGCCAGTGAAAAGAAAAAAGGAATGATTTTAAGTCAATCTGTTCCTGAGTTTACGATGGTTAAAGAGGGCACGACGATTGAAGTATATATTAGTTCCGGCGTTTCTATGGTTTGTGTGCCTGACATTATAGGACTGGATGTCTCTAAAGCCAAGGATATGATGGAAGATAATCAAATTCCTTTTAAAATCATTGAAATATTCAGCGATAAAGTCGCCAAAGGAAAAGTTGTCAGCACAAGTGTTGCTCCCGGGGACGAGGTTGATGTTTCAACAGATGTAGTTATCATTTATGTGAGCAAAGGATCTGAAAATGAGCATGTAGTTGTACCTGATCTTGCTAATAAGACTGTTGAGCAAGCAAGAACAGAACTTGCAAATATCGGACTTAAACTCAATGAAACAATCGAAGAGGAATACAGTGATTCAGTTAAAGTTGGGCAAGTTTTGCGCCAGACACCTGCTTCCGGTAAAACAGTAGATAAAGGCAGTTCGGTTACTGTTTATATCAGTAAAGGACCTGATCCTTCTAAAGAACCTGAAACAGCAAGTGTAGTGGTAAGTATCGCTTTTGACGAATCGTATGTGGGTCAGTTATTGTCAATTTCAATTAAGCAAGGAGAAACTATTTTGGGTATGCAAGAAGTTCAATATGAATCTCTTACCAACGGTTCATATTTATGGAACGGGCAAGCCAAAATAGGTGAAACAATTGATGTCTTAGTAGATGGCGCTGTAGTAAATACACAGAAGATTGTTGAGGGACTGAATAATATCAGTATTACTATGACCGGTGGTTCTTATGGTCCTCCTGTAGCTCCAAATGACCCCAACAATGATCCTGAACAGCCTACGGTTCCCGAAGGACCAACTCCTGAAAATCCTACAGACCCGAATCAACCCGGAACGCAAGATCCTACTAACCCCGGTAACAGTAATACGGGTGATGAAAATGATGGCGATTCAACGGAAGAACCACCCTCCAAGCCGGTTGGACCGAGCACACCTGGGAACACGAGTTTTTTAAGTGTTCCGCTTACTTTGGTGTAATATATGACAGGGATTATAGTTCAAAAT
>JAZRAZ010000254.1:0-11177 GCA_045634825.1 Eubacteriales bacterium
TCCAGACCCTTGGATTTATGAATCGACAATATTTGTACACAATTTTCCGGCGACTCTCCCTGTTTTGCCACCGGCAAAATACGACCAAGTGCACTCATTTTATCAAGATAATTGAGAAAGGCAAATAGACCTTTGTAACTATCCTGTTCATACTGTGTGGCATACCTGAGCATCAGTTGCATATTGGCAACTCTTATTTTACCATCCGGATAGCCTGACACTCGCTCCAAAATGTTAGTTCTGGCAAAAATTGCCTGCAAAACTTCATCGGTACGACTTCCCACAGCATTACGCCGCAAATATTCCACATCCTCCAAAAATGACGCGCATTTGGTATCTTTTTGAGATGCCATACGCACTGCATCATAAAAGGAAATCCGTTTATTCTCCGCGCGAATGACGGCAAGTTGGGCAGAACTGAATCCATAAAAGTCAGAATACATCAAGGTAATCAGCGGAATATCACGATACGGGTTGCTGATAACCTGCAAATAGGCACGCAACATTTTAATTTCCCAGACATCCAAAAACTGCAAATCCTGATTATTATTAATAGTATGAATCCCCAGCCGTTGCAAAGCGGAATCAAAATGGCCCGTCACACCTCCGGTCACACGACATAAAATAGCCATATCACCATATTCAAGGGGACGATGTTTGCCTTTCTTGACATCATAAAAAGATGTACCGTGCAGGTTTTTGATTTTTTCCGCCACCAAAAAAGCCTCTTTTTCAATAGCGGTGAGCGGTAATAATTCATCAGGCTCGTTATCACTGAAAACCACATCCAGTTCCACCTGTCCTACGCTATCGTCCGGATAAAGTCCGCCGTGATAAAGTTGCTCTGAATTATCGTATTCAATTTGCCCAAGACCTGTGCTCATTGCGGCACCGAACATCTGATTGGCAAACGCCAAAATTACAGGATGTGAACGGAAATTTTGGTTGAGATACAGGTAAGATGGGGTGTTAATTTCACCATTCTCCCCCACCGGTGCACAATTTTGTTTTTTGGATAAAAAGAGTTCGGGACACGCCGCGCGGAAACGATAGATACTTTGCTTGACATCTCCTACCATAAAGATATTCGTTTCCTCTTTAGAAAGGGCGCGAAAAATCAAATCTTGTTTGCGGTTGGTATCCTGATACTCATCCACGATGATTTCATCAATCCCTTGACGCATTTGCAAAGCAAGTTCCGTAGGGGTCAAGGTATCGGTTTTGGCATCATATTTTTCCACTAAAAGTGAAAGCGTCAGCCGTTCCAAATCCGAAAAACTGATAATTCCTCTTTCCCGCTTTGCCAAAGCAAAACGGCGGTCAAGTTGTTCAATTACTGAAAACAGCGTCGAAAGTATGCGATTGCATGTTTTCAGTTCTGAGAGATGGCATTGCTCACTCTTATCAAAAATATTCTTTTGTAAGAAAGTGATGAGGTTTTTAGCATACAGGCGTTTCCCCTTGGCGCTTTCTAACACCTGCTCATATTCCTGAAACACCTTGGCTCTGGTGTTCCAGGGAGCAAAATGGATGTTTTCAACAATAGCACGCACCTCGTCAAATGCGCGGGTTTCCAATTTGCAAAGGGCAAGCCGCACCATTTCTCTTTCCGTGCTCATAGCGACATACAAGGCAGTGGAAGCAAGGTCCTGCGCCTCAGTAATATCCAATATTTGTTGATACTGACTATCAGCCTCGACGAGTTTATTATAAATACTGCTATAAAGCGCATCCTCTGTAAAGCAGGCAAACAGGTTCTCTGCCGTTTCATACTTAGTTTTAGGGAATGGTTCTTCAATATAGTAGCGGTATGCAGTTCTCAACACACCAAGCAATTTTTCATCATTTCTGCCGCCACTGAAAAACGCAATGAGTTCTTTGATGTCCTCTTGCTGAAGCGCTTGTTCATAAAGTGTTTCCACCAAATCCTCCAGCGTTCTTTCAAACATAATATCAAGCACAGATTCATCACCGATATTCACCGTCGGTTCAAGGTCTAACAAATGAAAATTTTCCTCTATGATTTTCTTGCACGCCGCGTGCACGGTAGAAATATTGGCATTCGGCATCAACACTTGCTGTTGCAGATGCGTGTTATTGGGTTCACCCTCCAATTGATTCATAATGGCATTTTCTATCTTTTGGCGCATTTCAGCCGCAGCGGCATTGGTAAAGGTCATAATCCACAGCTGTGAAATATCACCGCCCGCTAAAATTTTTTCAATTACGCGTTGCACCAATACTGCCGTTTTCCCACTGCCTGCAGCAGCAGATACAATCAGAGAGGAGCCAGCGGTATGAATCGCCTTTTTTTGTGCCGGTGAAAAATTCATTTACTCCTCCCCTTTCGTTATCAAATCAAAAAATTCGGCATTATCCACCTGGGTGAAAGTACTGACTTTATTTTTTCCGTACTCAAAGCGACAGATACCGTCATACTCGCAATACTGGCAAGCATTTTCTCCTTGTTTCATCGGACAAACCGATACATCACCGCTTGCCATACGATTCATAATTTCCTTAACCTTTTGTTCTACAAAATCCCCCAGTGCCGCAATCTGTTTGCGGTCAGCAACACTTGCTTTTGAAGAAAAGCAACCATCTTTCTTTATATCAGCATTGTTATAAATGCCTTTTTCTGTTGCATCCAGGGCTTTGATTATAGAAGTCTCGGCAATAAAAAGTCCTTTTCGTTTAAAATTTTCAGCAAGTGAAACTGCCGAGATTTCCTGACCTTGTTCAAAGGTAGGAACACCTGCAAGAAAATATTCCATCGCGGCAATGTTGCAGTCTGCAAACTCAGGCTGCTCTGTAAGCATTTTGCTGTATAGCGGCAACTGTAACTGATAACCATTATAAATATTGGACACATCGAAGTTCTTAGCCCCCGTCTTATAATCAACGATTTTCAGCCACTTCTCACCGTTTATTTCCGCACCGTCCACACGGTCAACAAATCCGTTAATTTTGGCGCTAAATCCATCATTTAACGGAATTTTGCTTTCAAAATGGTATTCTTGTCTAAGCGGCACAAATTGACTGTGGCGCAACTCATCCAAAACGCTGTGTCCCAGTAAGCGCATGGAACGATTGATTCTGTCAAACAAATGGTCAAAGCGCGCCGAACTCATATCTTGTAGATTGGTAGTAAAATATTCCTCAGCGGTTTCTTTGAGAAAATCGTCTATCTTAGCATTGTCCCACTTATCAAGGTCATTTTCCTGTGCCACCGCACCCAACAGGCGCTCCATGCCAAAGTGCACAAAGTCACCAATATAGTTGGCAGCAAAGGTAACTTGTTTGGTTGGTTGAATTTTAAGTCCGTAATCTAAAAAGAATCGAAACGGGCAACCTACAAAACTTTCCAGTCTTGACTGACTGGCAGAAAGTTCTTTAGTATATAATGCTTCCACAATAGCAGCATCCAGCGGTTTATCCTTCTTTTTGGGCGTTTGCAGTAATGCAACATCTATTCCGTATTTTTCCTTCAGAAAAGCGGAAATTTCTGCATATTTGTCACTTTCAGGTGCAAGTGTGACACAATAACGTACCAAATCGTGCGGATGGGTAATGAGTTTGGGGTCATCGAGAATCGAAACATCTATCAATTTATCACAAATGCGTGTAAGAAGTGTGGAAGGCAGGCATGCATTACCGTCCGCTGTAAAGGTGGCATAACTAAAGGTGATACTATTACAAGCGGAGGCTATTGTTCTATATAAGCAAAATTGTTGTTCCAAAACAATGGTCATACTGTCTTTGGACAGCAAAATGTTTTGCTGTTTTAATTGCTGTATATCGCGGTCGGTAATCATCTGATTGCTCGAAACCGTGGCAGGAAAAGCACCGTGTGCCGCACCGAGTACATATAAGTGTTCAGTTTCATCATTTCGTGAGCGTATCATATCCCCGAAATGCACCTGATCCATAAATGCAGGTATTATACCAAAGCGGTACCCGCGCAAACAGACCTCCATAATATCGTGCAGTTCTTTGCGCGAAATCTGACTATCCCCCAAGACGAGTGCCAGTTGGTCCAGCATTTCTATCAGTAAATCATACAGGCGCAACCACATTTCTGCTTTATCTCTGCTTTTTTCATTTTGGGCAAGCGTAACCAGTTGCTCCGAAACGCCAAAGTTTTCCACCAAACGCCAAACGGCAGAAAGCAAGTCGCTTGCCTTGCCCGTATGGGTGTCCTCGGCAAATTCAATCAGAGGCTCAATTAAATGACGGCGGCTTATGTTGATTTCCTCAAGCAGTTGTTCTTTGAGTTCATCATCACCCGTTTCCAGTCCAAAGGGACTTTGCGTCCACTCCATCTCCCACTTTTTACCGCGTATGTTCCAAATAAATGCATAGTTTTCGAGCCTTGCGACACGCTCATAATCCAATCCGCACAAATAGGTTTTGGCAAGCGAAAACATATCCTCAAAACGATACCCGTATTCCACAGCATCAAAAGCGTGCAAAATCATAGAAAAAAGAGGGCGGCTGAGCACATCAACTTTGCGGTCACTATAAAGCGGTATATCCATTTCGTCAAATACCATTTCAAGTGTATGACGATATCTGTCCTGCACATTACTGACAACCGCTATATCCTTATATCGACATTCTCCACCCAGCACTCTGCGCCGAATGTCTGAGGCAATCATACGAACCTCTTGCTCTATTGAGGACGCACAAAAAATCCGCACACTGCCGTCAGCAGTTGCTTTTTGTGTAGGTGCATCGTTGGTAAACAGGTGCTTTTCCAGCACACTCAAATTATCACTTTGAAAGCGGTAAGCGCTGTTACAAACCGTCTTTTTATATTTGAGACCATAACTTTCGGCAAGTTCTGTTAGTCTTCGCAAATGCCTGAGCGTTGGTGCAAATAGAGTTTTTTCTTGTTCATCGGCTGTAAGAGTCAATGCCACCGATTCTGCCTGTAAAAAGATAAATTCCAAAATTTGATACTCTTGCTCAGTAAAACCTGCAAAATGGTCAATCAACACCAACCGATTTTCAAAATAAGGGTATTTGCCAAGCATTTGAGCCACGGTATCCAAGTCATCAAACTGATGACGGTAGTCTTGTTTTCTAAGGGCATTGTAACTATCATAAATCAAAAACAAGTCTTGATATTTTGAATAACTTGCGCTGTCTTTGAGTAATGGAAGTATAACTTCTGCCTCGGCTTTATAGGCGGCAAAATCCTCCATAACCGGCAAAAGTTTTTCATAAAAACCAATCATAGAGGCACTTTTGCGATAAAAGGTGAGTTTTGGTTTTACCGCCTGCACTGCCCGATACAAAATGCCGAGTGTTGCCACCTCTCCGAGTCTTGCCTTGGCACCGCCTCCGTAAAGTCGCATCAGCGTATCACACAGGCGGTGAAAGGACAATACCTCCACAAATTCCCCGTATTTTTGCTGACTGATTCGCTCCCGCATCATACTTTCTTGCTCAGGCACAATTAGGCAAACCTCTCTGCCCTGCTGTTTGGCACCAGCAATCAGTGAGTCAAGATATGTAGTTTTTCCGCCGCCCGAGCGACCCAGCACAAATTCAATCACTGATTTTTCACCTCTGTTTGATACCAAGCTATCACAAAATCTAACATCTTTCCGTAACTTTTCAATCCGTCACTTTGTTGATTGGACTCAAGATAAGTTTCATAAATTTCTCCTGCCGTATTGGAAATCACAGTATTTTGATACTTTTTCCAATATTTGCTTTCTGCCGTATCATCACGAACCACTCCTGCCTCAACCGTTTTGGCAACAGCGGCGGCAGCCTGGTAATCTTCTCCTGCCAACCGATTTAAAGCATAATTGAATGCCAACATATATCCTGAATACTGAAAATCGGCGCGTTCGGAAAGCATACAGGCAAGAAATCCAAGAAAATTGGCTTCCTCTTCTCTCATAAATCCCTTAACATGCGCCAGTTCGTGACACATTGTGACAGGAATGGTATAGTCATTGACATCTACATTGATATTGCTTTCAAATGTATAGGGAAAATAAAGTCCCGTTGTCATCGTACTGCTCATCACCTTAGAGAAAACCATCGGTTTACTCCTTGCCGTAACTTTGCCGATACCCTTATGAACATCATCAATTTTATTAAAACATTCTTTAGCGTGCGCGGAGGTTTGCCAAAAATTTTCATCCATCAAAACCGCCACGCCGTTTTCGTCTTCCGGCAGTTTTGCGCGGCTTTCATTTGCTTTTTCTGCAAGCCAGGCAGTAACCTCTCGCAGTTCACCTACGCTATAGGTTCGCTTTTCAAGATGAATATAATCAGAAGCAGGAGCACGATAGTAGCACAATCCCATTGTAATCACAAACCAAAAATAGGCAATCGAAGCAACGCAAAGAATATTAAGGGCGGTGCGATATATGATACCCTTCCAGAATGTAGGATTTTTACAGATGGTTTTGACAACCGATACAATATATCCAAGTGCACCGAGAAAAGCAAAAAGTATTAACCATTCCGTCAAAGAAAACGGAAGAAAAGAAACCATTTTACCAACGGTATTTTCAAAAAACGGGTGTATACCTTTGGCGTAAACGTTCTCCACCCAGGAGGGCGTTTGCATTGCCCAAAGTGTCAACCCCAGTCCGACAGGAAATCCCAGCAGAAGATACATTCTTTTATACCTAAAAAATCGTTTTATTAAACTCAAAACCGTATCCTCCGTTTGTTTTATAAAAATATTGTATCACACTACGCGGTATTTTTCCAGTTAACTTTATATGGCGTAGTGCCCACGGGGACACTACGCCTGTTTATCGGTTTTTATTTTTTTAAGTGATTTGATTTCTTTGGCGGCAGAACCTTTAATAAACAGTGACCTGAAAATGCGCCACACCCAGAAAAAAGGAATTAAAATTTTATGTTTATAAAAAAACGGCTCATATTCCCTATAGTAAAATGCATCGGGGAAGATTCTGCGAATTACATATCTTACTTTGCCCCAAGCCGTAATTTCACCGCCTGAAGCATTTGAGATTTTAGTGGCAATATTGGTGCTCAAACTGCCATAGGCTCCGCTGGTACCCAAAAACATCAGCAGTTCTTGCTGTTCTTCAGTCAAGCCATCAGGGTACTTTGCAGACTCGAACAACGCAAAGGAAAGGTCTTTAATGGATTTTTCAAACTCTGTGAGATTAAGTTGCTGAAGTTGACAAGCAATATAGTCCCAATCCAGTGTTCTCTTACGGGTCAAATAAACATAAATATCCGTCAAAGCCCGCAATCCTGTTCCGCCATTTCGCGTATGTTTATAGGCGTGGGCTATAATGGAATGAAGATAAAAGTCCTCATCACTCAAATGATAAGAAAAGCCATCACCGTCGCGTTTTGCCCATTGCCACGGGTCCCGATAGTGTTCTGCCACACGCTGAATACCCGGGTCCTCATTATGCGGAGCAAAAAAACCTACATGCATCTCAAAACACAAAAAAGGGTTCTTATGATACACATCGTGAATATTTTTCTTGTAAGAAGCGGCGTGGTAGCCCTGCCCCTTAAAATAATCATAAACTTCTTTGCGATAAGTTTTATCAAATAAAATATCGTTGTCTGCCAAAAAACGCCAACCCATTTTGGGGTAGAGTTTGTGCAAAACAAGACCTTTCATCGGCAAATAGCCAATGCCGTTTTCCTCAAAAAAATCAAATAATTTTCCGCGTTCCAAATCAAACATCAAGTCTTTTTGGAGAATTAATTGGCGGATGTTGCGCCAATTTTGCAGCAGCCTCTCATCTAAAGCAAGCGGACAGTTGTTTTCCTCGGAAAATCTTTCCAGAGGGTAAAAGGACATGGCTTGTAAGGTATGATATTTGGCAAGTGCATATACCTTTGGTAAATTCATTTTATCCACATAACATTTCTGTGGCACCGTATCGTGCAAGGCACAGGAAACAAGATATAAAAGGTCATATCCGACTTTAAGTTTATATTCTTCCATTTCCTGCCCCTTTCTTTATTTTAAAGATACGACGAAGTTTGCCTATTCCCCTGCGCCAAAAATGCCGCAATTTTCGGGAATGATGCCAAATTCTGCAATATAATTTATAAGACAGTTTTGTAACGGAATACTCTTTATTGCCTCTTGTAAAAGAAGTGACCACAGCTATCATTTGCTCCGGTTTTATACCCTTTTCATAGACAAACTGATTATCACCGATGCAAGTATATCCGTTTTCGACTGCAGTAATGCGATGTAAAACATATTTGCCATTTTCTCTTTGGTAAAGCGGCAGGTCATATTTCTTTAGTTTTTCAGGAATCGGAGACAGGGTTACTGCATCTTTCCCTTGCCGAATCATCGGCAACATACTGACCCCTTTGGGCGAAATTCGCACACTTTTTCCGCGGGCAATTTGTTCTTTAATAATCGGTGCCAACTGATTCATCTCAACGATGAGCCGATTATTTTTTGCCATTCATCACATCTCCCAAATTAATCTCACCGCCGCCAATTTCAATGGCAGCATTTTCTTTTTCATACTTTGCCTTGGCATCTTTATACCAATCAAAGAATGCCTCTACACTTTCAAATTTTTCAAAAAATGCTTTTTGTGTTTCGGCTGTCATCGCATGATACTCTTCATACGTACAGTTCCTGATATTCTCGGGCACTTTGGTAATGGGGGTTGGTTCCTCTTTATCTCCCTGATTGTTCTGGGGATTATTTTCAGTAGTATTGCCCTGCGGGTCTTTATTGCTGACAGGAGTGTCTTTATCGGTAGAATTTTTGTCATTTTTCCCCGACTCGTCTTTATTATTTGGGGTTTCCTCTTTATCAGAAGAAGGATTTTTATCTTCGGTTTGAGCGCTTTCGGTCTGAGCACTTTCATTTTCTTTATTGGTATCCGTTGTATTTTGCTGTTTGCAGGCAACGATAAAAGGAATCATTGCAATAATCATCGCCACCGCCAATAATCTTTTAAACATAAGGGTTTCCTCCTTTAAGAGTTATATTTCAAGGCAACCGGCATCCGAAAGTTTGGTCAAAAATGCTTCCACATCGGCACTTGCCACCTCGCGTTCAACCTCGTATTCCTGCATCAATGCATCTACGAGCGTATCTTTATCAGCCTCTTTTTCAAGTGTGTGCCATAGCAAAGCACCACTTTCATTGAGAGAAAGCATACCGTCAAAATCCAAAGTTTCTTTTCCCACTGCAAGTACGATAAAGCTCCCTGCTACTTCTCTTAATACAAAATCTTTTTTAAGTTTCATCTGATTTTTCCTCCGCACCTCTGGACATAGTTTGAAAACTGAGTATTGCCGCCGCTTGCTCCGGCTTGTTTTCCAGTTCATAAACCGGTATCTTGCGAACCAATTGATCCAGCAATAAAAGCATATTATCCAGTTTTTTGACAGTTATAAATTTATGAAAGGTTTGCGACAGAATTTTCTGAATTGCCTGACTCGAACTGAGTTGTCTGATTTCATTATGGTCTGCCTGCTTTAAAAAGCAAATGGCAGCAAGCGGCACTTTTTTATTTTGGTTAATGCCGTCTTTTCCGCACCAGGGAGTACCGTAAGCATACCACTCCCCATCTAAATATCTCAGTATCGGCTTATCATCGTTAAAAACCTGTGCCGCCGCACCGAAAGTCTGTTGCCACAACCGCGTATGAGTGGATTTCCCCGTACCGCAGGGGCCGGAAAATAAATAAGCCTTTCCGTCCATCTCTACTGCCGAAGCGTGCAGATACAGTCCATCAAAATTAAGAATGTAGGTGCAAAACTGACGCGCCGATTCCATATATGCCAGTTGCGCGGCATCCATACTTGTCGGATAAACCGATGGATCATACTTTTTCGGGTCAATTATAATATCCGGTTGCGCTTCGCCGCTATATAAGTATTCCTGACAACGCTCTGCCAGTCCATCCCCGTCCGGAATCTCAACAATCAATTCTGCAATTTGATAAAGTCTTTTACTATCTTCTGTCATACTCAAAAACATCTTTCAAAAGTTTGTAATAATATTATATATTACTTTACTGTATATTGCAAGGTTTCATCCTAAGATAATTCCTCCGCCAAGCACCGTATCTCCCTCATAAAATACCGCTGATTGTCCTTTGGCAGGTCGGCGTTGGGGAGTGTCAAACCTCAAAATAAACTCGCCGTCTTGTTCTAAAGTTATTGTAGCAGAAACAGGTGGTGCCTGATAACGCAGGCAAACCTGCGCCCGAAACTGCCCGGGTGGTTCATCAAAGGCAATCCAGTTGGCTTTTCCGACGCGCACCGTATCCGTCATCAAATATTCTTTGGGGGCTACGACGATTTCATTTTCCTTAGTTTTCTTTTCCACCACATAGCCGGGGCAAGATAAGGCAAGCCCGAGCCCCCTGCGCTGACCGATGGTATAGGCAACCAGTCCCTTGTGTCTGCCCAGCACCTTTCCGTCAGGGTCAACAAAATTACCTGCCGGATATGTTTTGCCGGTATATCTTGACAAAAATGCCGCATAGTCTCCATCAGGGACAAAGCAAATGTCCTGACTGTCAGGTCTACCGGCATTGTCAAATCCAAACTGCTCTGCCAGTGAACGCACCTGCTCTTTGCTCTCCAATTCTCCTAAAGGGAAATAGGTGTGAGCCAGTTGTTCTTGTGTCAAAAAATACAAAACATAACTTTGGTCTTTTTTAGGGTCTTTCGCGCGCAAAAGTGCAAAGCGGTCTCCCGCCTTGCGAACACGAGCATAATGCCCCGTGACCACCTTTTCGCAGCCCAACTGTTTTGCCTTATCATACAAGTGACCGAACTTTAAGTGACGATTACACTCAATACAAGGATTGGGCGTACTGCCTTGCTCGTAACTGCTGACAAAATTCTCTACCACCTTTTTCTCAAACTGGCCGGAACAGTCCAGGGCATAAAAAGGCATTCCCAGTCGATTTGCAACGCTTTTGGCATCCGTCTCATCCCGCGGTGACCCGCACTTATCCCCATAAACATCTGTACTGCATGGGTGCAGTTTCATATGAACACCGACACATTCAAAGCCCTCTTTTTGTGTCAGCATAGCGGCGACGGAACTGTCCACCCCGCCACTCATTGCAACCAGAGCTTTTTTCACTTAAAAATCCTCTTCCAAAGCCAAAATTTTATTGACACGATTCAGGTGGCGTACACCCTCCTCATTCAGCCCGTCAAAA
>JAZRAZ010000255.1:0-3141 GCA_045634825.1 Eubacteriales bacterium
CACCCACGCCGGTCAGGAATGTGACATTGTGATTGAGGGTGAACTGATGGTGCAGGTCGGTGAGCATCGTGAAGTGCTCAGGGCGGGAGACAGCATTTATTTTGACTCGGACAAGCCCCACGGTATGATTGCGGTCGGCGGTAAAGACTGTGTCTTTTATGCCATCGTTCTTAATCCCACAGGGGAGCCGATTCCCGAACTTACCTCTGTCGGTCAGATTACCGAAAAACGCGCAGTGACCAGAGATACCAAAGAGCGCATTTATCACAAGTACATAGATATTACCGAAAATGAAAACGGTACACCCACCTCCATCAAATTTAATAATATTGACAACTTCAACTTCGCATTTGATTTGGTAGATGCGCTGGCAGAGCGCGAACCCGAAAAACGCGCTATGCTTTATATTTCCAAAGAGAAAGAGGAACGCTCTTTCACTTTCAAGGATATTAAAAAGGCATCTAACCAATGCGCCAATTACTTTAAGTCTTTGGGCATTAAAAAAGGCGACCGTGTTATGTTGGTGCTCAAGCGCCACTACCAGTTCTGGTTTGCAATGATAGGACTCAACAAACTGGGTGCTATTGCAATCCCTGCTACCAATCAGCTTTTGGAACACGACTTTGAATATCGATTTAATGCGGCAGGTGTCAGCGCTATTATCTGCACGGCGGACGGCGATACAGCAGAACAGGTAGATATTGCCGTTGCTAAATGTCCCCAACTGCAGCACAAATTGATGGTCGGTGGTACGCGTGAGGGCTGGAGAAACTTTGATGAGGAATATCCGCTGTACAGTACGCATTATAAGCGTACTCCCGATGCCCCCGGCGGAGACGATTTACTGTTGATGTTCTTTACTTCGGGCACCACCGGTTATCCCAAAATTGCCGCACATTCCCACAAATATCCTTTGGGACACTTCCATACTGCAAAGTACTGGCACAATGTAGACCCCGACGGACTGCATTTTACCATTTCGGACACCGGTTGGGCAAAAAGTATGTGGGGCAAACTGTACGGTCAATGGTTGTGCGAGGCGGCAACCTTTGTTTATGATTTTGAACGCTTTGATGCGGCAGATATTTTGCCGATGTTTGCAAAACATCACATTACTACTTTCTGTGCACCGCCCACAATGCTTCGTATGATGATTAAGCAAGATATTTCCAAATACGATTTCTCATCGGTACAACATATGACAACGGCGGGCGAGGCACTCAACCCCGAAGTTTACCGCCAGTTTGAGAAAGCAACAGGTCTGCAGATTATAGAGGGCTTTGGTCAGACCGAAAGCACGATGATTATCGGCAATATGGTCGGTGCTTCTCATAAGATTGGTTCTATGGGCAAACCTGCTCCCATATATGATGTGCATCTGGTGGATGCTGACGGCAACGATGTACCCGACGGTGAAGTAGGTGAAATTGTCGTAAATGTAAAAGACGGCGCACCTTGCGGACTGTTTACGGGTTACTATGGTGATGAGGAAAAAACCAAAGAGGTTTGGTATGATGGTTACTATCATACAGGCGATACCGCCTGGCGCGATGAAGACGGATTTTTCTGGTATGTCGGTCGCGTAGATGATGTTATCAAGTCTTCGGGTTACCGCATCGGTCCGTTTGAAATCGAAAGTGTTATTATGGAACTTCCCTATGTACTGGAGTGCGGTGTTTCTGCGGCACCTGACGAAGTGAGAGGTCAGGTTGTAAAAGCAAGCATCGTATTGGTAGACGGCACAGAGGGAACGGATGAACTGAAAAAAGAAATTCAAAATTATGTTAAAGAACATACCGCGCCCTACAAATATCCGCGTATTGTAGTGTTTAAAGACAGTCTGCCCAAGACAGTCAGCGGTAAGATTCAAAGAAATAAACTGTAAGTTATGGAATATAAAAGAATTACGCTTCTTTGCGGTCATTACGGCAGTGGCAAGACCAATGTAGCGGTCAATCTGGCACTGCATTTGAAAAAACAGGTGAGTCGGGTCACGGTGGCGGATCTGGATATTGTCAATCCTTATTTTCGTACCAAGGACTCTAAAAGCGATTTTGAGAGGGCAGGCATTGAACTGATTTGTTCTGAATATGCCAACACCAATGTGGACATTCCTGCCTTGCCGCCACAACTGTATAACATTGTAGATGCATCTTTCGGGCATTTTGTGCTGGACATCGGCGGCGATGACCGCGGTGCATTGGCACTGGGACGGCTGACACCCGAAATCTTAAAAGAAAACAATTATGAAATGCTGATGGTGGTCAACTGTTATCGACCGTTGACCCCCGATGCCGCCTCCACACTGGAGGTGATGGCGGAGATTGAATCCGCTTGCGGTATTGCTTTTACGGGCATTGTCAATAACTCCAATCTCGGTACGCTGACCACGGCACAAACCATACTGGACTCGATGGATTATGCAAAAGAAGTTGCCCGTCTTTCCGGGAAACCGCTTGTGCTGACCACGGTGCAGGATTTACTTTATGAAACACTGCAGGGTAAGGTTGAAAATTTATTTCCCTTGCACCTGCAACAAAATTTGAGAATATAGTTAATTTTAGAAGGGGAGAGAATTATGGCAAAACTTTCATTCAAAACCGATAAATGTAAAGGTTGCGGTCTTTGTGTGGCTGCCTGTCCTAAGGGCATTTTAGAGATTGCCACCGATACCATCAACAAAAAGGGACATCATCCTGCGCGTCTTACCGATGAGGTGGCGTGCATTGGCTGCGCTTCTTGCGCCATTATGTGTCCCGACTGTATCATTAAGGTAGAAAGGTAGTGAAGAATATGGCAGATAAAGTACTTATGAAAGGAAACGAAGCAATCGCGGAAGTCGCTATTCTGGCAGGTTGCCGTCATTACTTCGGTTATCCCATTACTCCGCAGACAGAGATTGCCGCTTATATGGCAAAAAAGATGCCTAAAATCGACGGCACCTTCCTGCAGGCAGAAAGTGAAATTGCCGCCATCAATATGGTGTACGGTGTTTCTTCTACCGGCAAGAGAGTTATGACTTCTTCTTCCAGCCCAGGCATTTCGCTCAAAGGCGAGGGACTTTCTTATCTGGCAGGTGCTGACTTGCCGGCACTGGTGGTCAATGTGCAACGCGGCGGCCCCGGTTTGGGCGGTATTCAA
>JAZRAZ010000256.1:0-1455 GCA_045634825.1 Eubacteriales bacterium
AGGACGCTGTCATCAAGCTGGCTCCCCGGATCGGCATTGAGCTGGATGAGAGCCTGTCTCCCGCTGAGAAACTGAAGGTCGTACAAGGATTAATGGAGCAAGACGACAGCCGTGCCGCAGATATTTACGAAACCATCGGTACCTACTTTGGTTATGCAATTGCTTACTACTCTATGTTCTATGATATTAAACACGTGCTCATTATGGGCAGAGTTACCAGTGGTAAGGGCGGCACTATTCTGCTCGACCAAGCAAACGAAGTTCTCAAAACCGAATTTCCGGAAATCTATGCGAAGACAAAACTGCACATTCCGGATGAAAAAGCAAGAAGAGTTGGTCAATCCGTTGCCGCGGCAAGCCTTCCCAAAATCAAATAAATTCTCAAACAAAAAGGCAAGTGCTGTACACTTGCCTTTTTTATTATTCTTGAGAGAAGTTGTCTTTGCCTACGCCACACAAAGGACACACAAAATCCTCGGGAAGTTCTTCCCATTTGGTTCCTGCCTCAATGCCGTTATCGGAATCACCGACCGCTTCATCATAGACCCAACCACAAACATCGCATACGTATCTCATAATTGCTCCTCCTTTCGTTGTTTTTACAGATAATTTCATTATTTCCAAATTTCACATAAATTACTCATTTCCGTCATTCGCCTTAAACATGTCCGCCACATCACTGATTGTCACAAACGCCTTAGGGTCAATAGCGCGAATGATCGTTCTCATACGGGACACCTGAAATCTGTTGACAACAAAATAAATTATCGCCTTTTCCCTACTTGAGTATCCGCCCGTTGCGCTGAGTTTCGTTGTACCACATTCAAATTCGTTCATCAGTGCCTCGCTGATTTGATCTGGTTTTTCGGTAATAATCATCACCTCTTTGGAACGGTCAAAACCTTCAACAATGAAGTCGACTGTTTTGAGCCCCGCAGCATATGTCACAATAGAATAAAGTGGCAATATCCAGTTTTGCATCACAATACCACACACAACATATAACAACACATTATAAATCATTACAAATGTACCAACGGTTATGTTGAGTTTTTTTGCAAAAATCACCGCTAAAACCTCAATGCCGTCAATCGCACCGCCGTAGCGAATGGTCATACCACTGCCGACGCCCGAAATCATTCCCCCGAATAATGCACACAGAAGCAAATCCTCCCCCGCCAGCGGAGAAGCAATACTGACATCAATCGGTAAAACATCGGTAATCAGCCAAGATGCAAGCGAATATATAATTACGGTAAATACAGAGTAAATCGTAAATGCCGCGCCTTGTTTTTTAAAGCCGAACAGGAAAATGGGTATATTTAAAATCAATAAAAAGACAGACAATGTCAGGTATTCTGGCGTAATTTGCAAAAGCAGTATGGATGTTCCGGATATGCCACTGTCATACAGCCTTACAGGTGCCAAAAACACGGTTACGCCAACCGCATTGAT
>JAZRAZ010000257.1:0-3676 GCA_045634825.1 Eubacteriales bacterium
GGCCTCCGACTTAACATCGTCATAGCCTGCTTTGATCAGCACGCTTTCCACGCTGTCCTGAATATTTTCTACTGTAATGGTCTCATTTTCCACCTTGGGTTCAAATTCCGAGGTGACCTTCAGTACCAAAAAATCAATAATATCAGGATGATACTGTTTTCCGCAAGCATCAAATGCCTGCATAATCGCTGTACTGATTTTTGTCAAATCAAGGTCTACAACCTTACCGTCACGCTTTGCAACTCTGTACATTTTTATTCTCCTTTATTTAAAGTTTTTATTTTCAAGATAGCAATAGCCGATGGATATTCTCCGTCGGCTATTTCAGTTTATCATATATATTGTGCTTTGTCAACCAATATTTAACAATATGTTGTGTTTTTTACAAGCCTCGTATCTCTGCGCCTTCAATCAGTTGGCGTGCAAGACTTTCTGCGTTTTTCAACCACCTTTCACTATGCGCCGAAAGCCCCGTTCCAATCAAATCACCACTATCCACAAAGTTTTGCAAATACCAATATTTTGTACCCTGCAACCATTTTGCCATAGACAAAATATCTTCTTCCTCATGAAGTTGTTTAACCAGCGTAGTACGAAACTCATATTGCACCTTGCCCGATTTTAAAAGTTGCACGCTTTGTTCTATCTTTTGGATATCTACCTCAGTTCCACAAGTTAGCGGATACTTTTCCTTGGAATTTTTAATATCCATCGCCACATAATCAATTAGGTTACGCTCCAAAATTTCTGCCAGTTTTTCGGGATAGGCGCCATTCGTATCCAATTTTACGGCATATCCCATCTCCTTAATTTCTGAAATAAATTCAGTAAGGTCGGGTTGTAACAGCGGTTCACCACCGGTAATGCACACCCCGTCCAGCAGACCCTTTCTTTTATTTAAATAAGAAAGAATTTCTTCCTTTGAAATTTCAGGGTCATCAATATGAGTCACCAACCGCGCATTATGACAAAAAGGACAGCGAAAGTTGCACCCGCCCGTAAAAACAGTGCACGCCACCTTGCCCGGAAAATCCAACAAGGTCATTTTCTGAAAACCGAAGATATTCATATTATCCCCTCCTTTTAGAAGTATATCACACAAATTTCAAGTGAACAAGACTTAGTTTGAAAAGGCGAAATATATGAAAAAAGAGTTGACAGAAAACAAATAATATGGTATACTTCAGTTTGCAAATTAACGATTTGCGCCAAACGGAGAGATGTCCGAGCGGCTTAAGGAGCTAGTCTTGAAAACTAGTGATGCGGCGACGCACCGTGTGTTCCAATCCCACTCTCTCCGCCACTCTTTCCTTTTGAAATTTAACAATAACTTCGACACGGAGAAATACTCAAGCTGGCCGAAGAGGCGCCCCTGCTAAGGGCGTAGGGCGGGTAACCGTCGCGAGGGTTCAAATCCCTCTTTCTCCGCCAAATAAAAAGCCGACCCACACGGGTCGGTTTTTTCATTTGACCAAGGGTTTGGTATTTAATCAATTCGTAAAGCGAATTGAATGTAATTTATGCGAAACACAGTATGGCATCGCCTTCAAGCGTATGTACATAGACCTCCTTCGAGGTTGGTTACAGATTTCTCCAATTTTGAGTTGCAATTTAAATAAAGTTATAGTATGATTATATTAATATAAATTTTAAAAGGAGGAGTATCGATGAAGTGTATCATTAACGGCAAAGTTCTGCTGAAAGACAAGATTGCTGATGATTTGGTTGTTATTTTTGATAAAAAGATTGAAAAAATTGCCAAATTTTCTGAGGTAAATCTTTCTGACTTTGAAATTATTGATGCAAGCGGAAAATATGTTTCTCCCGGTCTTATAGATATGCACATTCATGGCTATCTCGGTGCAGATGCTTCTGATGGTGATGTCGAAGGAATTAAACTGATGGCCGGTGGAATCATTGAAAACGGTGTTACCGCATGGTGTCCTACCACAATGACCGTTTCAAAGCAAGAAATTGAAACAGCCTTTGACTGCATCAGACAAGTCAAAAACAGTGACGAATATTACGGTGCAAGAATTTTAGGTGTCAACAGTGAGGGTCCGTTTATCAATGCCGCCAAAAAAGGCGCCCAGGCGGAAGAACATATCTTAAAACCAGATGCTGACTTTATTATCAAACATTCCGATATTGTTAAATTGTTTACAGTTGCCCCTGAAGTTGAGGGCGCTTTGGAATGCATTGAAAAAGTAAGCAAAGAAACCGATGTACTGATTTCAATAGGACACACCAACGCCTCCTATGAAGAAGCAATGGCAGGCATTGAAAAAGGCATTCAGAATACCACACATCTTTTCAACGCAATGACCGCCCTCTCCCACCGCAGTCCCGGTGTAGTTGGGGCAGCTCTTTCTACTAATGTCAGCACTGAGTTGATTGCCGACACCTTCCATGTAGATAAAGGTCTTTTTGGTTTAATTGCCAAAATTAAAGGAAACAAACTTTGCCTGATTACCGACTGTATCAGAGCAGGCGGTATGCCTGACGGTGATTATACACTGGGTGGTCAACCCGTTCACAAACAGGGTATCAAATGTCTGATGGATGACGGGACAATTGCCGGTAGTGTACTCAAACTCAATCAAGCAGTTTACAATTTGTATGCAAACACCGACCTTGAATTGTACGAAGCGGTAAACTGTGCTTCTCTCTATCCTGCAACGGCACTGGGTGAAGCAGATGAGATTGGTTCCCTGGAAGAAGGCAAACGCGCTGATATTGTGATTGCAGACGAAAAATTCAATGTCGTTACCACCATTTTAGATGGTGTAATCAGATATAAAGGAGAATAAATATGATTGCTAAACTCGAACCCGAATTTATGCCAATGGTAAAGGTCATCAATGACTATAAAGCAGCTGTTGCCAAGGCAGAATCTCAAAAAGTTGTAATCTGCGTTGAAAGAAACGGCGGCCTTATGGCAGTGTACAAACTGGATGTTTATAAAGAAAACACCGGACACGATGAGGAAAACTACGAAATTGTTCAAAGAATCATCAAAACTTTGCTTTGGGCAAAAGGTGGCTTTAAGGTTTATGTTGCCGGTTCCAAATACATTTATGACCGTATTGCCGCAGATTACAGTATTGGCGGCGCCAGAGAGTTTGATTTTAACTTTATGGCTCGTGTTTATGAAAATCCCTTTGAAGTTATCTATGTAGAAAATGTAGAAGATGCACCCGAGGAAAACGAAACTTCTTCTCCCGTCGGTCGTCATTTGGACGGTTGCCGTATCGGGTTTGATGCAGGTGGCAGTGACCGTAAAGTTTCAGCAGTAATTGATGGCGAAACCGTATATTCAGAAGAAGTTGTTTGGTTCCCCAAACTGCAAAGCGACCCGTCTTATCACTATGAAGGCATTTTAAATGCTATGAAAACCGCAGCATCTCATATGCCCAGAGTTGATGCCATCGGTGTTTCCTCCGCCGGCATTTACATTGACAACAAAATCATGGTTGCCTCCCTGTTTTTGAAGGTCGGCGACGAGGATTTTGAAAAACATGTCAAAAATATGTACATAGATGTCGCCAAGGAAATTGGTGATGTGCCCATCGAAGTTGCCAACGACGGTGACGTTACCGCTCTTGCAGGTGCGATGAGTCTGGAAGACAACAATGTTATGGGCATTGCCATGGGTACCAGTGAGGCTGCAGGTTAT
>JAZRAZ010000258.1:0-7377 GCA_045634825.1 Eubacteriales bacterium
CCATCATGCCTAAATGGTTGTCTCGCATATCCATTATAACCGATATTTTGAATTCTGCCGAGTATTTTCTGAAAATTTGTCCTTTCTTTGCCATAAAAATATGCACCTCCAAAAGTGTCTAACTTTTGGGGTGCATATCACTTTGCCACACCGTGTTTTTTGTATTTATAAAAGTTTATTGAGCGCTTCCAGGTGCTCGGTGGTGGTAGCCCAAGAGGTTGCAAAGCGCACCACCGTGTGCTCTTTGTCCAGCGGTTCCCAGATACTGAAAGATACTTTATCTTTCAGGCTTTCGATTTTTTTGTTTTCCAAAATCACAAATTGCTGATTGGTGGGGGAGTCCATAAAAAGTTGGTAGCCTTTGTCTGTCAGCATTTTCTTAAGGCGCATCGCCATCTCGATGGCGTGGGCGCTGATATCAAAGTAAAGATTGTCGGTAAACAGCGTGTCAAACTGCACGCCCAGCAGTCTGCCTTTGGCAGTCAGGGCGCCGTTTCGTTTGACCAGAGTGAGAAAATGCGGCGGCATATTGTTTTTGGTAAAGACCAACGCTTCACCGCACAGGGCGCCGACTTTGGTACCGCCGATGTAAAAGACATCGGTAAGGCGCGCAACATCTGCCAAGGTGACATCGGTGCCCTTTGCCATCAGTCCGTAACCGAGTCTGGCGCCGTCCATAAAGAGAGGAATGGAATACTCGTCGCACACCGCGCGAAGATTTTGGAGTTCTTGTTTAGTATAAAGGGTGCCGTATTCGGTGGGATGGGAAATATAGACCATACCCGGAAACACCATATGTTCAAAAGTGCCGTCGGCATAAAAATTTTCAATAAATGCTCTGACATCGTCGGCATCCAACTTGCCCTCTTTGTGCGGCAGGGCAAGACACTTGTGCCCCGATGCTTCAATCGCCCCTGCCTCGTGGGCGTTGATATGACCTGTGGCGGCGCAAAGCACACCGTCATATAAGCGGCAAAGCGCGTCAATGGTGACTTTGTTGGTTTGTGTACCGCCTTGTAAAAAGAAAATCTGTGCCTCGGGACTCTCGCACGCGGCGCGGATTTTTTCTTTGGCGGCGGCGCAGTATTCATCCTCACCGTATCCTGCCTGTGCTATGAAATTTGTTTCTATCAGACGCTCGAGAATTTTGGGGTGTGCCCCTTGCATATAATCACAACTGAATGGTAACATTTTTATCTCCTTAAGGTGACAAGCGTTGAACTATCACGCCTGACACCACATAATTTTTTGTCTAAAATTGTCTCATCGTTTGTAATACGGCAGGATTACTGCACTCTTCGACTTCATCAGAACAAAAAATTCTGAAGTTGTCAGGTCGAAGAGTTTATCGCGAGTGCCTTTTTTCGAAAGGTGAAGTGTGGAGTTTGCAGTAAAGCTGACGCTTTACAAAAACGAACACAAGCAAGGCGGGAAAAGGCACCGCGAAAAACCGTAATAGGTTCGACTCTTGTCACCTTAAATATAACTATTATCAAAGGTTATTACGGTAAAACATTCGGGATGGGTGCGGTGCAGAAGTGCATCAAACTCGGCTTTCAACATTGCCTTATCTTTTTTGAAATCTGCAGGTAACACCACATCAAAAATAAGATTGGTGTGGGTCGGGCCCATCACTACGCGAAAATCGTGCATCGTTAGTTCCGCATCAATCTCTAAAAGTGTTTGCCGTACTACGCTTTCCAGTTCAATCAGTTTCGGGTCATTGAGAATGACAGGGTCAATATGTATCACCGTTTCTATTCCCATATCCTGCCAGAAGTCCTTTTCAATATTGTCCACCAAATCGTGACTTGCCAGCATATCTTCGTGGGCGGAGACCTCGGCGTGAAAACTGATAAAGGTACGCCCCGGACCGTAGTTATGTACTACCAAATCGTGTATGCCCAGTATGCCCTCATAACTCATCGCTTTTTGGTAAATGCGACCAACAAACTCCTTTTCGGGTGGTTGCCCAAGCAGAGGGTCAAGGGTTTCTTTTATCAGACCCACCGCGGAGTAAAGAATAAACAGACTGACAAGCATTCCGATATATCCATCCAGATTGATGTCTGTAACGGCAAAAATTATGGTACTGCAAAGGACTGCCAATGTGGCAAGGACATCGTTGCGACTGTCTGCACTTGCCGCGCCGAAGGTGGCAGAGCCGGTGAGTTTTTGGAGTTTTTTGAAGAAAATGGACAGCCACAGTTTGCCGACAATACCCAGCACCATAATCGCCACACTCAAATAGGAAAAGATAAGAGTTTCGGGGTGCAGTATCTGGGAAAGGGACTCTTTGAACAGGGAAAAACCAATCATCAGCACCAAAAACGACATCATCAGTCCACTTAAATATTCCATTCGTCCGTGACCGTACGGATGGTCGCGGTCGGGCTTTTTGGCAGCAAGTTTGAAGCC
This sequence comes from Eubacteriales bacterium, assembly GCA_045634825.1. GTDB lineage: Bacteria > Bacillota > Clostridia > Oscillospirales > QAKW01 > Firm-08. Next base: position 2,419 of record JAZRAZ010000258.1, read on the forward strand.
CAATAAGGTGATGATACTGCTGGCGGCATCGGTTAAGTTATTGGCGGCATCCGCTATCAGTGCAATCGAACCGAAAAGCAGTCCTGCTGCCGCCTTGGCACCGGCTAAAATGAGATTTACAACAATGCCGACCACCCCGCCCAGCGTTCCGAGCCGTAAGCGTTGTTCCCCTTCGGTGCGCTCTTTATTATAAACGAAAAGTTTTAAAATCAGCGAAGTCACTTAAAACACTCCTTTTCAAATATATTAACATATCAGCCAAAAAAAGACAAGATGTGCCTTGACAAAAGAAAAGGAATTGAGTAAAATGTTAAATAGTTAATCATTAAATAGTTAACTTTTGGAGGATATATGAATTCACAGGATAAAATTCAAAGTGCAGTCGGTCAGTTTATACGGCTGGACAGACTGCACCGCAGTGCGATTGAACGGCAGGTGGGAGAAATGGGACTGCACCGTTCTCAGCATCGGCTGTTAATGTATCTCAATCGCTCTCAAAAAGCACTCTCGCAGGCGGAACTGGCGCGGATTTTAGAGGTCAGTCCCCCTGCCGTCACTGCCACCCTGAAACGTCTGGAGGCGGAGGGGTATATTTTAAGAGAATGTTCTAAAGAAGACAGCAGAAACAATGTCATTCAGATAACCCCAAAGGGTCGCGCCGTGCTGGACGACACGCGCAGTCGCTTCAGTGCAGTGGACCGCGCGATGCTCAACGGTTTGAGTGAAAAAGACATTGAAATGTTTTGCACGCTGACCGACAAGATGTATCAGAATCTCAAAAACTATGAAGAAGGAGGGACGGACAAGTGAAAAAATGGTGGAAATACATAAAACCGTATTGGATGTATTTTGTGGCGGGACCGCTTTGTATGATTGTGGAAGTTGTGGGCGAAGTGTTGATGCCTAAATTCCTCTCTAAAATTGTAGACGAACCGCATACGGCAGAAAATATCGGCAGTATCATCGGAATTGCACTGCTGATGGTGCTGTGTGCGCTGGTAATGATGGCGGGCGGTATCGGAGGCGCGTATTTCGGAGGCAAGGCAAGTGTCAATTTCGGTGCCGACCTCAGACAAGATGTGTATGACAAAGTACAGACCTTTTCCTTTACCAATATTGATAAGTTTACCACAGGGTCACTTGTCACCCGACTCACCAACGATATTACCCAACTGCAAAACTTCATCAATATGTTGCTTAGAATGGCGCTTCGTTCTCCCGGAATGTTGATTGGTGCGCTGATTATGGCGGTCAGTATGAATGCCCGTCTTTCCTTGGTATTGGCAGTGACGATACCGCTACTCCTGATTACCCAAGCCGTTATTATCGGTTTTGGTTTTTCGCGCTTTTCCAAAATGCAGGTTAAAATTGACGACCTAAACTCTACCGTGCAGGAAAACCTTGCCAATGTGCGTGTAGTCAAAAGTTTTGTGCGCGAGGACTACGAAAAAGAAAAGTTTTCAAAAGCAAATGCAAATCTCAAGCGCAGTGGACTGCAGGCAATGGGTGTGATGATTTTAATGCACCCGTTTATGAGCCTGTTTATGCAAATGACGACCGCGGCGGTCGTCTGGTTCGGCGGCAATCAGATTGTTGCGGGCACGGGACTGACCAACGGTGAACTGGTGGCTTTTATTACCTACATCAATCAGATTTTAATGAGTCTGATGATGGTGAGTATGCTTTTTATCAACGCTTCCAGAGCACTGGCTTCCTCCAAGCGTATTCGTGAGGTACTGGATGAGCGCGTGGATATTACCGACGAGCAAGCCGACCCCACACAAATGGTAACCAAGGGAGAGGTGGAATTTAAAAATGTCACCTTCCGTTACTATAAAAATAGCCCCGGCGTTGTGCTGGACAACATTTCGCTGAAACTGAAAGCGGGACAGACGGTCGGCATCATCGGCTCGACGGGTTGCGGCAAAAGCACACTGGTCAGTATGATTGCCCGTCTTTATGACCCCGATGAAGGCGAGGTGCTGGTAGACGGCGTCAATGTCAAAGAATATGCTTTGCAAAATCTCAGACAGGGTGTCGGAATGGTACTGCAAAAGAATGTTTTGTTCTCCGGCACCATTGAGGACAATTTGCGTTGGGGTGACGAAAATGCCACTCCCGAAACGCTGTCGCGCGCGGCAGAAATGGCGCAGGCAGATGCCTTTGTCCAATCCTTTACCGATGGATATCAGACGGTGTTGGGGCAGGGCGGCGTCAACGTTTCGGGCGGGCAAAAACAGCGCCTTTGTATCGCAAGAGCCTTGCTCAAAAATCCCAAAATTTTGATTTTGGACGACTCTACCAGTGCGGTAGATACCGCCACCGAAGCGCGTATCCGCGAAACTTTTTCGGGAGAACTTGCCGAGTCCACCAAAATCATTATTGCCCAACGTATTTCCTCGGTGCAAGAGGCGGATATGATTGTGGTAATGAGTGAAGGAAAAATTACCGGTATCGGTACCCACGACGAATTGCTGGAAAGCAACGAGGAGTACAGAGAAATCTATCAATCCCAGAACGACAGAAAGGGGGAAAAGACCGATGCCCAGAACGCTTGAACAACTGAAAGGGCAGTATCATTCCACCCGACAGATGCCCCGTGGCCGCGGTCCCGGCGGACCCCACGGTCCGCGCGGACGAATGATGGGCAAAAAGGAAAAACCCAAGTATTCCAAAACCACTGTGGTGCGCCTTTTGAAGTATCTCTCTCCCTTTAAATTCCGCTTGATTGCGGCGGTGCTGTGTATGTTTTGCACCACTGCCACTTCACTGGCAGGTTCCTATATGTTGCGCCCGATGATTAACGCGTTGGTCGAGGACAACGGCAAAACGGGAGAAGAGCGGCTTGCCACCCTTGCTTCTATGCTTGGGCTTCTGGTTGGCATTTATCTGGTCGGTGTGGTGACGACATATTTTCAGTCCCGCATTATGCTGAATGTTTCCCAAAGCGCGATTGAGAAAATCCGCAACGACCTGTTTGTTAAAATGCAGAGTCTGCCCGTGCGCTTTTACGATACCGAAAATAACGGGGAGTTGATGAGTCGTTATACCAATGACATTGATAATATCGGTATGATGCTCGACCATACCGTTATGAGTCTGATTTCAGGTACGGTTACCTTGCTTGGTACCTTTACGATGATGGTTTACACGAATATCTGGCTGACCCTGGTCACCGTGGCGGTACTGCCCGTGATTATCAAAAGCGGTGCCTTTATCGCGGCGCGCTCGGCAAAATATCATTCGGCAGGGCAGGCATCTCTCGGCTCGGTCAACGGTTATATTGAGGAGAGTGTAACCGGTCAAAAAGTCATTAAAGTCTTTTGCCATGAGCAAGAATGTAAAGACGAATTTGCACTGCTCAACAACGATTTAAGAGAAACACAGTTTAAGGCAAACTTCTTTGGCGGCATTATGGGTCCCGTGATGGGCAACACCTCACAGATTGCTTACGCGCTCACCGCAGGTGTGGGCGGTGTGCTTTGTGCACTGGGCAGATTTGATATTGGCGGACTTGCCATTTTTGTCAACTATTCCAGACAATTTGCCCGTCCCATCAACGAACTTTCTATGAATTCTTCTGCCATCTTTTCGGCACTGGCAGGCGCCGAGCGCGTGTTTAACATTATGGATAGAGAGCCCGAAGTGCCCGATGCCCCCGATGCTCTGGATGGAGAGAGCATCAAAGGGTTTGTGGAGTTTAAGGATGTCACCTTTGGGTATAATCCCGACAAGACCATTCTGAAAAATATCTCGCTGTATGCAAAACCGGGGCAAAAGATTGCCTTTGTCGGCTCGACGGGTGCGGGTAAAACAACGGTGACCAATCTGCTCAACCGTTTTTATGACATTGAGAGTGGCAGTATCACCATTGACGGAAAAGACATCAAAGAATATCGTCGCGAAGATTTGCGCCGCAATATTGCTATGGTGTTGCAGGACACCAATTTGTTCAGCGGTACCGTGATGGAAAATATCCGTTACGGCAGATTGGACGCGACGGATGAGGAAGTTATCTCCGCCGCCAAAACCGCCTCTGCTCACAGTTTTATTATGCGGCTTGCCGATGGCTACAACACCCGTCTGGAAAGCAACGGCGCCAACCTTTCGCAAGGTCAGCGCCAACTGCTCAACATCGCCCGCGCCGCCCTGTCCAAAGCACCGATACTGGTACTCGATGAAGCAACCAGTTCGGTTGATACCCGTACCGAGCGCCACATTGAGCACGGTATGGACCGCCTGATGAAAGACCGCACCACCTTTGTGATTGCTCACCGTCTTTCCACCGTTCGCAATTCCAATGCGATACTGGTGCTGGAACAGGGTGAAATTATCGAGCGCGGTGACCACGACGATTTGCTCAGACAAAAGGGCAGATATTATGAACTTTATACAGGACAAAAAGAACTTGATTAAATAACTGTTTTTTGGTATTATATTAACAATATCTTTGAAGGAGCAAATCTATGAACGAAGAAAAAGAATTTTTAAATAAAGAAACCGAGGAAACTGATGAACAAGTAAGAGAGGAAACCGTCGAAGAAATTTCCGAAAATGAAACGGCAGAAACCGAAATTATGGAGGAATTTGCCGAGGATGAGCAGGTGCTTTATGAGCAAGACCTGCTGGACGGAGAACCCGAAACCGTCCAACTTACTCCTGAGCAACTCTCTGAGAAAATTGAAATATTGGAGCAAAGCAATCAAAAACTTCGCCGTACCAATAAAATCTTATCTGTTTGCACCGCGGTGTTTGCCTGCCTGATGATTGTATTTTTGGGCGGGATGATTGGCGCTGTGTTGGGCGGAAAACAGTCGGCGGGATTCAGCGGCTTGACCGTTGGCAAATCCTATAAAGCCAACATTGATTTAGCGGACTACAGTGCGCTCACTTATACCGACACCTATGCCGCCCCCACCGAAGCCGATATTGATGCCCGCATCAAGCAAGATTTGAAGG
>JAZRAZ010000259.1:0-4406 GCA_045634825.1 Eubacteriales bacterium
TTTTCTTTGATGCACAAAATGAAAGGCCGTGGATTTTCACATGTTCCTGTAATGGATAATGCCAGATTTCAAGGTGTTTTCAGCATCAGCCTACCGTTTGCATATGCCCTGGAATATGAACGCGGTATTACTCGCGATTTCACGGTTGCCGATTTTGGAGACCTTATTAAAATTGATAATCATTGTACAGAAAGGTTTTTGTTTGTTTCAAAGTCAATGACAATTCGGCAAGCAGGCAGAGAATTTGAAGCAGTAGGCAGTGATAAAAAGCGCCTTGTAATGATGCTGATTACCGAAAACGGAAAACCAACTGAAAAAATATTGGGTGTTTTGACGCCGTTTGATGTATTACATCTGAATGAAGCAGAATAAAAATAGAAAGTTAGTAAAACGAAGAAAAACAAAGAAAACGATAGAAAACAAGAGAAATTAAATTGTAATTTAAAAAAGTTTAAAAAATGTGTTGACTTTCCCTGATTCCTATACTATAATTAGCAAGGCTTAATTTGATATATTATTTTAGGAGGATATAGAGAATGTCTACTTTTATGAAGAAAATTGAAAATGTAGATCGTAAGTGGTACATCATTGACGCAGCAGACAAGACCTTGGGTAGTGTTGCTGTTCAAGTTGCTACTATTTTAAGAGGCAAACATAGACCTGATTTCACTCCTCATTGCGATTGCGGTGATTGTGTTATCGTTCTGAACGCTTCTAAGATTGTTTTGACCGGCAACAAATTGGATGACAAATACTACCGTCATCATACTGGTTGGATCGGCGGTCTGAAGGAAATCAACTATCGCGATTTGATGGCCAAGAAACCTGAAATGGCAGTTGAACTGGCAGTTAAGGGCATGCTTCCCAAAAACAAAATTGCTGATAAGTGTATGACCAGACTGAGAGTCTTCAAAGACGAAAATCATAACCTGGCTGCTCAAAAGCCTGAAATTTTTGTAAAGTAGGAGGAACGGAACTATGTATAATAATGAAGCTTATTTCTATGGCACCGGCAGAAGAAAATCTTCCGTTGCTCGTGTTCGTCTGTTGCCTGGTACCGGCAAGGTCACCATCAACGGCAGAGATATTGATGAATATTTTGGTTTGGAAACTCTTAAGACAATTTGCCGTCAGCCCCTCGTTTTGATTGGTGCTGAAGGTAAGTATGATGTACTCGTTTCTGTTAATGGCGGTGGTGTAACCGGTCAGGCAGGTGCGATTCGTCACGGAGTTGCCAGAGCGTTGCTCGAGGCTGATGAAACCCTGCGTCCCGAACTCAAGAAGGCTGGTTTCCTCACTCGTGACCCCAGAATGAAGGAAAGAAAGAAGTACGGCTTAAAGGCCGCTCGTCGCGCTCCTCAGTTCAGCAAAAGATAACAATTTTTTTACAAGCACTATCTTCGGATGGTGCTTGTTTTTTTGTGCGCGAGCGGCCGCATTGTCATCCCCGAGTGGTTGCCGCGGAAGCGGCGAGCGAGTGGGGACATTACGCTTTGCGACACCAAAGGTGGACGCGCTCGTCGCGCTCCTCAGTTCAGCAAAAGATAACAATTTTTTACAAGCACTATCTTCGGATGGTGCTTGTTTTTTTGTGCGCGAGCGGCTTTCTAATAGATAATATAGGCACTTAAAATAGTGCCGTATAATATAAGCACTAATTGACATTAAATATTTTCTTTGATATACTACATAATATAATTTAAAGAAAGGAGGAAGAGAAATGATTTTAACTATTGATGTTGGCAATACCAACATTGTCGTCGGTGTGTACCGTAAAGACGAGTTAATTTTAACTTTGCGCTTGAAAACGGACGCAACCAAAACAGAAGATGAATACATGATTTTATTCAACAGTTCTCTGCGCGTCAATCATCTCATACCCGAGGAGATTGAAGGCAGTATCATTTCTTCGGTTGTGCCCAATCTTTCTGCTGTATTAGCACAGGCGGTGCAGAAGTTGACAGGACACACTCCTTTGATTGTCGGCCCCGGTATCAAAACAGGATTACCCATTAAAATTGACGATCCCTCACAACTTGGAAGCGACCTTGTGGTTGCGGCGGTCGGTGCTCTGCAAAAATACACTCCGCCACTTATATTGATTGATATGGGAACGGCGACGACTTTTTCAGCAGTGGATGCCGCGGGTAATTTTCTGGGTGGTGCCATTATTCCGGGACTCAGGGTTTCATTGGGGGCGCTTACACAGCAGGCGGCACAAATATCCCAGATTGACCTGTCTGCTCCCAAAAAGGCAATCGGAACCAATACAAACGATTCACTGCGTTCGGGGCTGATTTTGGGATGTGCTGATATGATTGACGGTATGTGCAAACGCTTTAACGAAGAACTGGGGGGAAAGGCAACAGTAATTGCCACCGGTGGACTTGCCGCTAAGGTGTTGCCGTACTGTTCGACAGAGGTGATTATCGAACCTGATTTGTTGCCAAACGGATTGTTGGCACTGTACAAGAAAAACCAAAAGTGATTTATATGCATTGTACCCATTGGGACAGTAGCAAGGAGGAATTATTTTGAAAAGAAACGGTATTAAACGTATGGCTGTTATGGCAATGTTGATGGCATTGATCATTGTACTGCAGTTTGTGAGTGGTATGATTCCACCGATTGGCGGATTTACAATTTCGCTCGTTTTGATTCCAATTGTGATTGGCGCGGCAGTGTATGGAATACGAGCAGGTGCTATTTTAGGAGCAACATTCGGCGTCATTGTTTTGATTAACTGTATTACGGGCGCAGATGCCGGAGGGCATATGGTATTTCAAGCAAGTCCTTTGTTGTGCGCTTTAGTAGTAGTTGGAAAAGGTGTGCTGGCAGGTGCCGCATCCGGTTGGGTGTATCGCATTTTAAAAAACAAAAATGCATACATAGCTATGTTGCTGGCGGCCATCGTTTGTCCGATTGTGAATACGGGGACATTTTTGATTTGTATGGCAGTATTTTTTATAGATGTTCTTTCTGCATGGGCAGGCGGTGGTGATGTTTTGGGCTATGTCCTTTCCGGCATTGTTTTGGTGAATTTTTTGCCGGAGTTAATTATCAACATTGTTTTCGGGATGGCAGGACAGGGTGTCATTCAAGCCATTGAGAAAAAATAGCGAACTTAAAAGTACCGGAATATAAAAGTGTGTACTCTCTGTTGGAGTTATATTTATGTTTGAGATAGTTGAAAAAGAGATTTTAAATCCCACAGTTATAAAAATGAAGATTTCCGCTCCTTTGATTGCGGCAAAAGCAAAACCGGGACAATTTGTGATTTTGCGAACCGATGAGCAAGGAGAGCGTATTCCGCTGACTATTGCTGATTATGATAAGGCAGAAGGAACCATTACCATTATTTTTCAAATCGTCGGTGCCACCACAAAGCAACTTGGCGAAATGACGGCGGGAGATGCGTTATGTGATTTTGTGGGTCCTTTGGGGAAACCTACAGAACTGGATGGACTGAAAAAAGTTGCAGTTATCGGTGGCGGAGTTGGTTGTGCTATTGCGTATCCTATTGCCAAAAAATTGCATCAGATGGGTGTGCATGTACATTCCATTATTGGTTTCAGAACAAAAGATTTAATAATTTTAGAGAATGAATTTTCGTCCGTTAGCGACAAACTGATTGTTAAAACCGATGACGGAAGTGCGGCAAGCAAAGGTCTGGTGACAGATGCATTAAAAGAACTGCTTGATGGCGGGGAACAATATGATAGGGTTATTGTAATCGGCCCGTTAATGATGATGAAGTTTGTTTGCGCGCTTACAAAAGAAAAAGGCATCAAAACTATTGTATCTATGAATCCTATTATGATTGATGGCACCGGTATGTGTGGCGGCTGTCGTTTGACGGTGGGCGGAAAAATAAAATTTGCATGTGTGGATGGTCCTGACTTTGACGGGCATCAAGTCGATTTTGATGAGGTAATTGCTCGTTCAACGGTGTATGCCTCACAAGAACGCCACGCTTTTAAGTCAACCTGTAACTTGATGAAGGGGGTAGTTCAGTAATGGCGAATATGTCCCTTATTAAAACTGAAATGCCTTTACAATCTTCCGAAAAACGAATAGAAAATTTTGATGAGGTTGCGCTGGGATATACAGAGCAACAAGCAATCAATGAAGCCGGACGCTGTCTACAATGCAAAAATAAGCCTTGTGTCAGTGGTTGTCCGGTTGCAGTTAATATTCCGGGGTTTATCAAACAAGTGCAACAAGGCGATTTTGAGGCGGCTTATCAGATGATTCGACATACATCAACTTTACCGGCTGTATGCGGCCGTGTATGTCCGCAAGAAAATCAATGCGAAAAGGTATGTGTCCGTGGTAAAAACGGTGAGCCCGTTGCTATTGGCAGACTAGAGCGTTTTGTGGCGGATTGGCACAACCGGAATGTATCC
>JAZRAZ010000260.1:0-5176 GCA_045634825.1 Eubacteriales bacterium
CAAATCAAATTTACCTTTTTCAAGTTTCTTTAAAAAGTTTTCTTCATTTACAATTTCGGCTTGAATTTGCAGTCCGATTGCCGCGGCGGCACTTTTGATTTTTTCTGCGGCGGCAACATGTGTTTTGTCTTTTTCGCAAACCAGTAGGGTAAAAGAAGGCTTTTCTCCCGTGGCGGTGAAAAGTTCTCCGTTTTTGGAGTCCCAGCCTGCTTTTTTAAATGCATCCAACAGTGTTACTTTGTCCGGAACACTTACCGTTTCCTCGGGCAAAGAACTCCATTTTGGATAAAACGGACGCGCTGTGGCAACAGCGTTTCCCATCAAAACGCTTTTTACAATATCTTCTCGCGGTATCATCGCACTTAGCGCTTTTCTCATTGGGGCGGTCAATTTATCATTTTGCGCATTGATGCCTACATAAAGCATCGTGTTGGTCAAAAATGTAGTGCTCTTATATTCGCGGGTGATGGATAAGGCACCACTGACCATCATATCACTGGTCAGCACTTCCAACACGCCGGAATTGAACATTGTTGCCATAGCGGCTTCACTTACAGGGTTAAGCAGTGGAATGGGCGCAAGATTTGGCTTTTGGGAAGAATGGGGGTTGGCAACCAGCGCCGGCATATTTTGATGCTTTGAAAGCATATAGTTGCCACAACCGTAATACTTACCGTCTTTTTCTTTCACAATGGGAATGTTCAGACCATACAGAGCGTTGGGGTCTTTTTCTTTTAAGGTCAGAATCACCATCCCGCTTTGCACATCGGCGCTCTCCAGATTGGAAAGTTGGCGATAGTACGGCGAGTCGGGGTGCTCCAGCACAAACTCAAAGCTTTGGGCGATCAGATGCGGAGTAAGAACACTGCCGTCGGAAAAACGCCGCTCGGTATTGGGGGTGATGGTAATGGTTTTGCCATTCATACTCACTTCGGTGGCACAACCGTATTTTATAGATAAATTTTCATCAAATGTGAATAATGGGGGATAAATGGCTTGATTGATTTGCTGATTGGCAAGAGAGGTTTCCAGTAAAGGATGGAGCCCTTTATCATCAAAATAAACCAGACTGATTTGGTCCAACTCGGTATGTTTTTCCTCTTGCTGTGTGCCTGAGCCGAGGGCAGAATCGGGATAGGTGTCGGTAATTTCGCAAGCGCACAGTCCAAGACACAGTAAAATACTCAGAAGTAAAGAAATTATTTTGTTCATACTTCCTCCTTGGTAATTTGGATAATTCCTGCCATATTGCCGCGCTTTCCTTTGGTGGCACGGTGGGAAAAGAGAAGTTCGCTTTGACAACAGGTACACTCTTTACAAATATAGATTTCACCGACTCCTGCTTTTTCCAGCACTTGTCGGTTGGCACCTTTAAGGTCAAAAAGATATTTTTCATCTGAAATCGGGGTAAAAAACTGCGCGTCATCAGGACGGGTCCACTGCAATCTGAAGTCCTCACCGACTTCATAACAACATTTGTCAATACAAGGACCGACGGCGGCAATCACATCTTTTGGATTGGTGCCAAATTGATAAGCCATTTTTTCAAGCGCGACGGCGGCAATACCTCCATAGGTGCCGCGCCACCCCGAATGAACAGCGGCAATCGCACTTGTTTTCCTGTCATACATCAGTATGGGTGCACAATCGGCTACAAATACTGCCATTGGTGTTCGGGGAAGGGAGGTAATCAGTCCGTCAGTTTCCCGAATGTCACTTTCTTTGCTCATACCCATTCCTGCCGTTTGTTCATCAACCAACCGTACACGCGCGGTATGGGTCTGGTCGGTCAGCGTCATCCTCTCCATACAAAAGCCTTCCGCCCGGCACAGACGGCGGTAGTTTTCCTCTACCACTGAGCGCTCCTCTCTGGAAAAAGAAAGGTTCATTGTGGCAAGATGCCCGGTGCTGATGCCGCCTTGGCGCGTAGTAAAACAATGAGAAAGTCCCTTGATTTCGTCCAGCGCACGACAGTGCAGGGTGACCACTCCGTTTGAATTTTTATAATAAAAATCACTCATAACAAACTCCTATATATGAAAATATTATACTAAATCCCATAAAACTTGTAAAGGGCAAAATAGAACGCATTGACATCGACCATAAAAAATAATATAATTATTATGTTTAAGAAAGGATGTGAAAGGAATGTCGACCATTTGTGCTTTATCTACCCCCAGAGGCGTGGGTGGTATTGCAGTCGTGCGTGTCAGCGGTAGCGAGGCATTTGCCATCTGTGACAAATTGGTGCGCCTGAAAAAAGTCATCCTTTCACAACTGCCCCCCAATCGCAGTACCTTTGCCAGTATTTTGGATGGGGAAAGGGTACTGGATGAAGTGATGGTGACGCGCTTTGTTGCCCCTCATTCGTTTACGGGGGAGGACACGGTGGAAATCTCCTGTCACGGCAGTATTTATATCACCGAGAGATTGCTGGAACTGCTTATCAAAGCGGGTTGCACTCCTGCAGCCGCAGGGGAATTTACCAAACGCGCATTTTTAAACGGCAAACTGGATTTAACACAGGCGGAGGCAGTTATAGATCTGATTCATTCCCGTTCTCCCCTGCAGGCGCGAAATGCTTTGGGCCAGCTTGACGGCAGACTTCGTCGAAAAATCGGTGCACTTCGACAAGGGCTTTGTGAGATTGGTACCGAGATTATGGCTTATGTTGATTACCCCGAGGAAACCATCGGGGAAATTGATGAGGAGTCTATCACCCGAAGATTGCGGGAAAGTGAGAAAGACTTGCGAAACTTGCTTGCCACCTTTGATACAGGACATTTGATTCGTGAGGGGATTCCGACGGCGATTATCGGCAAACCCAACGTTGGCAAAAGTACGCTGATGAATGCACTGCTCGGACGGGATAAAAGTATTGTGACCGATATTGCAGGCACTACACGCGACACCGTCGAGGAAAGTGCGCTGGTTGGCGATATGGTGCTTCATCTGATGGATACGGCAGGGATTCGGCAAACCGAGGATACGGTGGAGGCAATCGGGGTGGAGCGTGCCAGAGCCGCCGCAGAGGATGCTGCTTTGATACTGGCGGTGGTGGACGGGTCGGCGCCTTTGGATGAACAGGACCGACAGATTCTGGCACTGGCAAAGGATAAACCTGCCATTCTGATTATCAATAAAACTGATATAGCAACCAGTATAGATACTGAGTTTGGTGATTTTAAGTATGTAATTACCCTTTCTGCCAAAAACGAAACAGGACTGGAGCAACTGCACAGTGCGGTGCGAAGCCTGTTTGCAAGTGAAGCGGTAGAGGGAGAGAGTCTGAATAATATTCGTCAGAAAACGGCGGTGGCACAAGCACTCACAGGTGTTTCAAATGCACTTTCGGCATTTGAAACGGGACTGGGCGCTGATATGGCGGGACTGGATGTGTCAGCCGCGGCGGAGCAACTTGCAGAGTTGACGGGCGAGAGTGTAAAAGAACAGATGATAGAAGATATATTTTCCCGATTTTGTGTCGGAAAATAGGAGTAGATATGTACACTTTGGGTGAAAAATTTGATGTTGTCGTGGTCGGTGCAGGCCACGCGGGAATTGAAGCAGGTCTGGCGGCGGCAAGACTTGGCTGTCGGGTCGGTGTTTTTACCATTCAACTGGATGCGGTCGGCAATATGCCCTGCAACCCCTCGATTGGCGGCACTGCCAAGGGACATCTCGTCAGGGAAATTGATGCATTGGGCGGTCAGATGGGCAAAGCGGCAGATGCCACGATGCTCCAATCCCGTATGCTCAATCGCGGTAAAGGTCCTGCGGTGCATTCCCTGCGGGTGCAGACCGACCGTACCGCTTATCGTCAATATATGAAACACGCTTTGGAACAGCAGGAAAATCTGCGTCTCATTCAAGGAGAAATTGTGCGTCTTGAGGTGCAAGACGGCAAGGTAAAGGGCGTAGAAACCAGACTGGGTGCTTTTTATCCTGCGGGGGCGGTTATTTTGGCAACGGGAACATTCCTGGGTGGCAGAATTATTGTGGGAGATAGTGTTATCCCCGGCGGACCGGATGGGATGTTTTCGGCAGAGGCACTGGGAGAGCAACTCTTGGAACTTGGTATTCCTCTGCGTCGTTTCAAAACGGGCACACCGCCCAGAGTGCATCGTCGCTCGATTGACTTTTCGGTGCTGGAGGAGCAACCGGGGGAGGAACCGGTGATTCCCTTTTCCTTTGAAACCGAACACCCTCTTAAAAATAAAGTGGTCTGTCATATGACCTATACCAACCCCAAAACGCACGGGATTATTCTTGATAATTTGCACCGTTCTCCGCTGTACAGCGGACTGATTGAAGGGGTGGGTCCCCGCTATTGTCCCAGCATTGAAACCAAAGTGGAGCGCTTTAAAGATAAAGAGCGTCACCAGATTTTTATTGAACCGTGTGGCGAAGAAACCGAGGAGATGTATATACAAGGACTGTCTTCCTCGATGCCCGAAGATGTGCAACTGGAGTTTTTGCACACCATGCAAGGAATGGAAAAGGCAGAGGTGATGCGGGTCGGTTATGCCATTGAGTATGACTGTGTAGACCCCACTGCACTTCGCTCCACGCTGGAATTTAAACAAATTGAAGGACTGTACGGTGCAGGGCAGTTCAATGGTTCCTCGGGGTATGAGGAAGCGGCGGCACAGGGATTGGTGGCAGGCATCAATGCTGCTCATAAGATTTTAGGAAAAGAGCCGTTTGTGCCTTCCCGTTCCTCCTCTTATATCGGCACGCTGATTGATGATTTGGTGACCAAAGGAACTGAGGAGCCCTATCGTATGATGACCTCGCGCAGTGAATACAGACTGCTGCTGCGGCAGGACAACGCCGATTTACGACTGACGCCGACGGGCAAAGACCTTGGACTCATTTCGGCAGAACGATTTGAGCGCTTTTTAATCAAAAAAGAAAACATTGAGCGGGAAATCGAGCGGTTGCGCAAAACCGTCATTTCTCCCAAAAACGAGGCGCTCAAAGAGTTGCTTGAAAAATTGGAGATGCCACCCATCGTCAGCGGAGTGACACTGGCATCTTTGCTGTGCCGTCCCGGTATTACTTATGAAAACCTAAAGGATGTGGACGAAAATCGTCCCACACTACATTGGGCAGAGGCGGAACAGGCATATATCACTTTGAAATACGAGGGATATATTGAAAAACAACTGGCACA
>JAZRAZ010000261.1:0-2698 GCA_045634825.1 Eubacteriales bacterium
GCCTCAGATCGAGAAAATGTGTACGATGTTTGCCGTCACTCCCATTATGAGTGAAACGGCTTACGGAACAGATACAAGATTTGGGAAAGCCCAGGACCATATAAAGCAACTTGAAACTTTAACAGGGCAGACAGTACTGCACAATTTGTCGCAAGTCGAGCCCATCGGACCTAAAAAATTACTGGATGTTTTAGTGGTGGCACCCGCCACCGGCAATACACTGGCAAAACTCGCCTGCGGTATTGCCGACAGTGCGGTGACCCTTGCCGTGAAAGCGCATCTTCGCAACGAGCGTCCCGTAGTGCTGGCAGTTTCCACCAACGATGCACTGGCAGGCGCTGCCAAAAATATCGGGCAACTGCTCTCTACAAAGCATTACTATTTTGTTCCCTTGCGGCAGGACGACCCTGAGGGAAAACCGCGCTCGGTGGTGGCGGATATGAGTCGCATTACAGATACGGTACTGCTTGCTGTCCAAGGACAACAAATTCAACCGATAATATTTTCCTGAGCAATAAAAGGGCAATCGAGCCGTTGACAAACGGCGCAAAAATGGGTACAATAATAGCATATAAATTAAAGGAGATGCTATCAATGGGTTGTACACACGATTGTTCCACTTGCTCCTCTGAGTGCGCTTCCAAGCAACCGGAAAGCCTGCTCAAGCCTTTAAACGAAGCAAGTAAAGTAAATAAAGTATATGCGGTTGTCAGTGGAAAGGGAGGCGTCGGTAAAAGTACGGTGACGGCGATGCTTGCGGTTTTGATGAACCGTCGCGGACATCGCACTGCCATTTTAGATGCCGATATCACCGGTCCCTCTATCCCCAAAATGTTTGGGGTGACAGAAAAGGCGGAAACCACGGGAGAGATGTTACTCCCCGGCAGAAGCAAAACAGGCATCGAAATGATGAGCATTAATCTGCTCCTGCCCAATGAAACCGACCCTGTGATTTGGCGCGGTCCCGTGATTGCGGGTGCTGTCAGTCAGTTCTGGACAGATGTTTTGTGGAAGGATATTGACTATATGTTTGTCGATATGCCTCCCGGCACAGGAGATGTACCGCTGACGGTGTTCCAAAGTCTGCCGGTAGACGGTATTATCATTGTAACTTCACCGCAACAACTGGTGTCCACCGTTGTTAATAAAGCGGTAAAGATGGCGGAAATGATGAATATTCCTATCGTCGGTGTGGTAGAGAATTACAGTTATTTTGAATGTAAGGACTGTGGCAAAAAGCATCACATTTTTGGTGAAAGCCATATTGCCGAGGTTGCACTGGAACATCATCTGCCGGTGCTTGCCACCCTGCCGATTGACCCCGAGGTTGCCGGTGTTGCCGACAAGGGACTCATTGAACTCTTTGAGGGCGATTATCTGGAAGCCACTGTGGATATTTTGGAGAAATAAAAAAGGTCGTGTTACCTACTCGGTAACACGACTTTTTAAGTTTTCTGCCAGCGCCAGTCTTGCCTTAATTGCTTTTTCATCGAGGGTATATGCCAACTCTTTATTCTGATAATCATAGTCTTGCAGTGTTTTGACCATCTTTGCATAGTGCTTTGCAAGTGCCTCTTGATTGAGGGGATGCTCGCTATGGAACTTTTTGTACTGCTCCTCAAAGGCATCCACCGAAAGTGTTTTTTGATAATTGAGGTCGCGCGCCGACTGATGCACCAACACCTCATTTTCAAAAACGCGCAGATAGGTGCTCTCCAGCGGAGAAATCAACCATATTTTCCCCTGCTGGTGTACCCAACTTTTCAGTCTTAAAAGATAACTGCGCTCTTTGACCAACACCTCTCGCGACGGAAAATTCTGCTCATTTCCCAAAATGTAAATGGTAATTTTTTCTTTGCCCAGTTGTTCGGAAAAAGAGCGCTCAACGGTAGCGGTAAGTTTAGTGTACAGCGTATCACTCACGGCATAGTACTCCACAATGTCCTGCACCTCGGTGATGGCATCTATTTTTACAACGGCGAGGGCATCACCGCCCGCATCGGCGGTTGTAAACAGGTCGGAAAAATCATCACTTGCCTTTTTGGTGGAAAACTGTGGAATGTCGCTTTGCTTTTTACAGGCAGTAAAGGCGCACAACAAGCAAATAGATAAACTCAAACAAATTATTCTTTTCATTTCATCAGTCCTGACATATGGTCATAAAAGTTGATTTGACGGCTGAAATAACTCTGATTTTCAAAGTACATCGAATATGCCGTTCCCTCTAACTTCTGACCGTGTTTATTTTCAATTTCGGTGTATTCGGTGGCAGGGAAACCGTTGTTTTTGCTCAAATCGAAGGATACCTTTTCCAAAAATCCTTGATAGAAAATGGGAGTATCGTATTGGGTAATCAAATACATATCCGTCAGTCTGGCAAACTCCAACTCTTTGTCAAATTCCATCGGCGCATACAGTCTGACAAAGCGGGGGGACCAGGCATCACTGTTGTCAGCGGTGCTCAGTGTTACCTCCATAATATCAAACACGCACATTCCCTCAGGCATATCTATACGAAAAGTGGAAGTGCCTGCCAGTTCAAAATCGTCCTTGCCGAGAGTGTCCAACTCATAGCGTTTGGTATGTGACCCGTCAGGGAGAGGAAGTTGGAAGGTAATATCAACCAAAAGGGTGCCGTTGTAATTGAGGTCCTCTTTTTCGGGGATACGGGAGTTTTCTCCCAAACCGGCAAGCAGGG
>JAZRAZ010000262.1:0-6327 GCA_045634825.1 Eubacteriales bacterium
ACAAGGCAGGCTGGAAAGAGTATATCAGAGAACTCGGAAATGTCAGCCAAACCGAAATAACGGATTATGAAACATTGTGTCAGGCGTTGCGGTGTCGAATGGATTATTTTGCGGCAAACGGGTGCTGTGCCAGTGACCACGGTCTTGATTTTGCAGTATATTGCCGTGCAGATAAAAAAACATTGGATGAAATTATTGCAAAAGGATTGGCTTTAGAGGAAATTTCGGCACAACAAGCGGCAATGTTAAAAACAGAATTACTGCTCTTTTGTGCTAAATGTTACTGTGAACTTGGTTGGGTAATGCAAATTCATTATAATTGTATGAGAAATCCAAACTCTCTAATGTTTTCAAAACTGGGAGCGGATACCGGGTTTGATTGTATCGGTCCCGATGATAACGGGGTGGTGGCATTGGCAAAGGTGTTGGATGCACTTTTTAGTGAAAATGCTTTACCGCGCACGATTCTTTATAGTTTGGATGCAGGCGACAATGCCGCTTTAGATACATTGATTGGTGCATTCCAAGGACCTGAAGCGAGAGGGAAAATTCAACACGGCTCTGCCTGGTGGTTTAATGATAACAAGCAGGGAATGATTGAACAGATGACCTCACTTGCAAATTTGAGTGTGCTGGGTAATTTTATTGGTATGTTGACCGATTCCCGTAGTTTTTTAAGTTATGCGCGTCACGAGTACTTCCGTAGAATTCTTTGTGAACTTGTCGGCTTGTGGGTGGAAAACGGGGAATATCCTGCAGACGAGCATACGCTGGGCGCACTCATACGGGATATTTGTGTAAACAATGCAAAACAATATTTTAATCCTGAAAAGATAAATTAAGGAGTTAATAATATGCAAATGACATTTCGATGGTATGGCGAGGGGAACGACCAAATCACTCCTGCCCATATCAAACAAATTCCGGGAGTAAGCGGGCTTGTATGGGCACTGCATAATAAAATGCCCGGTGAAGTTTGGGAGAAAGAGGAAATTGCACAGGTTGCTGAGCAATTAAAGCCATATGGATTTCATATGGATGTGGTGGAAAGTGTAAATGTACACGATGACATCAAGATTGGTCTTCCCACCCGTGATGGATATATTGAAAATTATAAGCAGACCATTCGTAATTTAGCGGAGTTTGGCGTAAAGGTTATTTGCTATAATTTTATGCCGATTTTCGACTGGACGCGCAGTGACCTGTTTCATCCCGTTGGCGATGGTTCGACGGCACTGTTCTATGAAAAGAATATGATTCAGGATGATTACAATGCAATGGCAAGATACATTCTGGATTTCACCGAAAAATATAATATGACATTTCCCGGCTGGGAGCCTGAGCGTATGGCGAAACTGGATGAACTTTTTAAGGCTTATGCTGATGTTGACCACGAAAAACTGTGGGAAAATCTTAAGTATTTTCTTGAGGCAATTATGCCGACCTGCCGAGAGTGCGACATCAAGATGGCAATTCATATGGATGATCCGCCGTGGGATATTTTCGGATTGCCCCGCTTACTGATTAACGAAGAAAATATTGACAGATTTTTGAAAATGGTAGACGATGAGTACAACTGCCTGACCTTGTGTTCCGGTTCTCTGGGTGCCGACCCTAACAACAATGTGGCAAATATTATCCGCAAGCATTGTGACCGCATTGCTTTTGCGCATATACGGAATGTAAAGCATTTTGAAAACGGTGATTTTTCCGAAGCAAGCCATCGTGATTGTGACGGAGATACCGGTATTCTGGAAATTATGCGTGCCTATCACGATTGTGGATTCAAAGGATATATTCGCCCTGACCACGGTCGTCATTTGTGGGGTGAGAGTGCAGGAAATGTTCGTCCCGGTTACGGTTTGTATGATAGGGCGCTGGGCATTATGTATATGCTTGGTTGTTGGGATATGCTCGAACGTTTGGAAGGGAAGGTATAAAAATATGAAAGCAAATGTATTGAATACAAATTTAAGTGGGAAAGTGGCTGTGGTTACAGGTGCTGGCGGCGTGCTGTGCAGTTATTTTGCAAAAGTGTTGGCAAGAGCCGGCGCCAAGGTGGCACTGCTGGACCTCAATGAACAGGCAGCAGCCGAGTATGCAAAGGAGATTGTGGCGGAAGGCGGTATTGCCAAAGCCTATGCTTGCAACGTCTTGGATAAAGATATTTGCAACGCAGTTGCCGAGCAGGTGATAAAGGATTTGGGACCTTGTGATATTTTGGTAAACGGTGCAGGCGGAAACAGTCCCAAAGCCACCACTGACAAAGAGTATTTTGAACCGGGTGATATAGACGCTGAAACTAAAAGTTTTTTTGATTTGGATAGTGCCGGCGTTGGCTTTGTATTTAATTTGAATTTTCTGGGCACACTGATTCCGACACAGTGTTTTGCAAAACAGATGGTAGGGCGCGAGGGTTGTAATATTTTGAACATATCTTCTATGAACGCGTACACTCCTCTGACGAAAATTCCCGCATACTCTGGTGCCAAGGCGGCTATTTCTAATTTCACACAGTGGCTTGCCGTTCACTTTTCTAAAGTTGGTATTCGCGTCAATGCGATTGCTCCCGGTTTCTTTTCCACTAAACAAAATCAAAATCTTTTATTTAATGCAGACGGAACGCCTACCGCCCGTACCGCAAAAATTCTTGCGGCTACCCCTATGGGAAGATTTGGCGAGAGTGAGGAACTTGAGGGTGGACTGTTGTTCTTGCTTAATAATGAAGCGGCAGGCTTTATTACCGGTATAGTATTGCCCATTGACGGCGGTTTTTCTGCCTATTCGGGTGTGTAATAGAGAGGGAGTTTTTATGAATACAATTAACCAAAAAATCTCGGAAATCGGCGTGGTGCCGGTTATTAAACTCAATCATCCTGAGCGCGATGCCGCGCCTTTGGCCCGTGCGCTGTGCGCAGGAGGGGTTCCCGTTGCGGAGGTAACTTTCCGTGCGGCAGGAGCAGATAAGGCAATCGCTTTGATGGTCAAAGAATGTCCTGAAATGTTGGTAGGTGCAGGAACTGTTACAACCACCCGGCATGTTGACCTTGCCAAAGCGGCTGGGGCTAAGTTTGTGGTAACACCGGGATTTGATGCAGAAATCGTTGCCTATTGCTGTGAAATCGGTATGCCTATCTATCCCGGCTGTACTACACCCACCGATTATCACGCGGCTCTTAAATTCGGTTTGGAAGTTTTAAAGTTTTTCCCTGCCGAACAGTCGGGCGGTCTTGCCAAAATCAAAGCGATGGCGGCGCCCTTCCCGATGTTTAAAGTGATGCCAACAGGTGGCATTTCTCTTAAAAATTTAGGGGAGTACATTTCTTGTCCTGTTATCTGCGCGTGCGGAGGTTCTTATATGGTAACTGCTGATTTGATTGACGGACAGAAGTGGGAGGAAATCACTGAACTTTGTAAACAATCTATTCAAATTGTAAAGGAGGCAAGAGTATAATGGCAAAAATTGTTACTTTTGGAGAAATTATGCTTCGTCTGGCACCCAACGGATATTACCGTTTTTTTCAAAACGACCAGATGCAAGCAACCTTTGGTGGCGGTGAAGCCAATGTGGCAGTATCACTGGCAAATTATGGTATGGACTCTGTCTATGTAACTAAATTGCCTGCACATGCCATCGGTCAGGCGGCTATTAATTCGTTGCGTGCTTTCGGGGTAGATACCTCCAAAATTGTGCGCGGAGGTGACAGAGTGGGCATCTATTTCCTCGAAAAAGGCGCTTCTCAGAGAGGCTCGGTCTGCATTTATGACCGCGCTCACAGCGCTATCCAAGAGGCAAGTGCTGCTGATTTTGATTGGGATAATATTTTTGAGGGTGCAGACTGGTTCCATTTTACAGGAATTACGCCCGCGCTGGGTCCCAATGTAGTTGAAATTTGTCG
Source organism: Eubacteriales bacterium (assembly GCA_045634825.1). Lineage (GTDB taxonomy): Bacteria > Bacillota > Clostridia > Oscillospirales > QAKW01 > Firm-08. The sequence continues at coordinate 3,900 of JAZRAZ010000262.1, forward strand.
CAATGCCTGCCAAGCGGCAAAAGAAAAAGGCGTTAAAATTTCTTGTGATTTAAATTATCGCGGAAAACTGTGGACGCGCGAGCAAGCAAGACAGGCGATGACCGATTTGTGTCAATATGTAGATGTCTGTATTTCTAACGAAGAAGATGCCAAAGATGTCTTTGGAATTGAAGCAGAGGATACCGACATTTACGGCGGTAAACTCAATCACGAGGGTTACAAGTCGGTTGCCAAACAACTGATGGACAAATTTGGCTTTGAAAAAGTTGCCATCACACTGCGTACTTCTTTGTCTGCCAGTGATAATGACTGGGCAGGTATGTTGTATGACGGTGAAAATTATTGTTTTTCTAAAACCTATCATTTACGGATTGTCGACCGCGTCGGCGGGGGAGACAGTTTTGGCGGTGGTCTGATTTATGCCTTGCTTTCCGGCAAAGATACACAGTCTGCCATTGAATTTGCCGTTGCGGCTTCGGCACTCAAGCACAGCATCGAGGGTGACTATAACCGTGTTTCAGTCAGTGAAATTGAAAAGTTGGCAGGCGGCGATGGCAGCGGCAGAGTACAAAGATAAGAAAAGGCGTTCTTTCGGTTGAAAGAACGCCTTTTAAATTATAATTTGGAAAATCCGTGACTGTTGACCAGTGCGTCAACCTTTACTCCTGCCTTGCACATAGGACATTCGTGTGAAGGATAACATTGATATCCGGGCAAATCGTTGGGGTCAAATACCGAATGAACCGGTAAACCTCGACATTCTTTGGCAGTTGAGAATATGGCGGATATGCCGGTAACGGTACCGCCGTAATAGTTAACAGCCTCAATGGCGGCTTCCACTGTTTTGCCTGACGCCACTGAAACAGCGAGAATCATAACATTTTTACCCGCAATCATCGGAATGATGTTGTCGCGGAACAACAACTGACCGCTGGCTGTTGCCTCAGGGGTGACGACATAAATAGACTTGTGCACATTTAAATTAGGGAAATCGTCTTTTGCCAGAGTATCGGCAAGACAGGCACCGATTACTTCTGTACCGTCAAGACATAGAATAGTATCTACAACGGTATCTGCATAATAATAGGAACGCAGTGCCTTTGCAATCGCTTTGGCTTCGGAAATGCGCGCTTTTTGAGACACCACATCAATGTAGTAATTGCTGTGGCAGTTGCTGGTGGCAAAGTGTCCCATTGCAACTCGCAAAAACAGGTCACTTCGTTTGGTTGGCAATTTCATAATGTTCAAAGTTGGCATATAAGTTCCTCCTTACTATTTATATTATTATTTTACACTATTTTTTACATATCTGCAAGAAAATTTTAAGAGGGACATCCTTTTCATCGGATGTCCCTCGATTTTGTTTTATTTTTGAGCAAGTTGCAAGGCATCGTCTATATGTGCACAGAAATTGTCTGTACCCACCCGCTGATAGAAACCTGATTTTTTCATAACTTCCATAGGTTGAGGATTGACGTGTGAAAAAATCAATCGTACTCCGCGTTTGCGACACTGCGAAAGCAGTTGCTCCAAGGCATTCATTGCGGTGGCGTCCAAAGACGGAACAGCGCGCATACGTAATATCAGACACTCGGTATATTCTTTAAAACTGATTTCCAAAATGCGATCAGCCGCACCAAAGAACATCGGACCGCTGACTTCATAGACGCGCACATTTTTTGGAACAATTTTAAGATCCAGACTGTCCTTATCATTGACAGAGTCAACATAGGTCCAATTCGAAACAAAACTCTCCTCACTTGTTCTTTTGATAAAGAGCAGTGCCGCCAGAAGCATACCCACTTCAATGGCAATTACCAAATCAAATACGACCGTCAGCACAAAGGTGACAAGCAAAACGGCAATATCACTTTTCGGAGCAGTTTTTAATAGGCGAACAAACTTTTTCCACTCGCTCATATTGTAGGCAACCATAATCAGAATGGCGGCGATGGTGGGCATTGGAATAAAATTGGCATATGGCATCAAAAAGAGCACTACCAGTAGCAGTATAAGTGCATGCACCATTCCTGCAACGGGAGTGCGGCCGCCGTTTTTGGCATTGGCGGCAGTACGGGCAATAGCGCCGGTGGCAGGAATACCGCCAAAGAAAACCGAGGCAATATTGCCAAGACCCTGAGCCACCAGTTCAGCATTGGAATTATGACGGGAGTGTACCATACTGTCTGCCACTACACAGGACAGTAAACTCTCGATTGCCGCTAAAATGGCAATGGTAAATGCACTGGGTAAAACCGCGGTGATTTTGGTGATGCTCAAATCCATTCCTGCAAAATTGAGTTTTGGCAGTCCTCCCTCAATCTTGCCCAGGTCGGCAATGGTCTTTACATTGTCGGAAAATCCGGGAATCAGTAATACCATAGCAACACCAATAAAGACAGCAATCAGAGATGGGGGCACGCGCTTT
>JAZRAZ010000263.1:0-8094 GCA_045634825.1 Eubacteriales bacterium
GGTAAGACCACCATCGCGCTGCACTGCATCGCCGAAGCCCAGAAAGCCGGCGGCACCGCTGCTTTCATCGATGCTGAGCACGCTCTTGATCCCGTATATGCCGCCAAGCTGGGCGTTGATATTGACGAACTGTATGTCTCCCAGCCCGACAACGGTGAACAGGCACTCGATATCTGTGAAGCTCTGGTACGCTCCGGCGCCATCGATATCGTTGTCATCGACTCCGTCGCCGCACTGGTTCCCAAAGCCGAAATCGAAGGCGATATGGGCGACAGCCATGTGGGTCTGCAAGCAAGATTGATGAGCCAGGCGATGAGAAAACTGGCAGGTGCACTGGGCAAGACCAACTGTGTAGGTATCTTTATCAACCAACTTCGCGAGAAGGTGGGGGTGATTTACGGCAGTCCCGAGGTAACCCCCGGTGGAAGAGCGCTGAAGTTTTTCTCGTCGGTGCGCATTGATGTTCGTCGTGCCGAAACGCTGAAAAACGGCACCGAAATGGTTGGCGCTACCACCAAATGTAAAATTGTTAAAAACAAAGTCAGCCCGCCCTTTAAAACTGCGGTGTTTGACATTATGTACGGCGAGGGCATTTCTCACGAGAGTGAACTGGTGGACCTTGGCGTAGAGTTTGGTATTCTCAAAAAGAGCGGTGCGTGGTTCTCCTACGGAGATACCCGTATCGGTCAGGGCAGAGATAACACCAAAAAGTATTTGAAAGAGAATACACAGGTGGCAGAGGAAATTGAGCAAAAGATTCGTCAGGCGTTTTTGACGGAAAAGGCGGAGCAAGCGATGAAAAAAGCAGAAGCCAACCGCGTTATCGGAAAAGCACCCTCTGCACCTTCTCCCGAAGCTGCTGCGATGTTTGCAGACGAGGCGCCCAAGGCAAAAAAGGCAACGAAACTGGACCTGGATGTCCTTGCTGATGATTTTGAGTAATGCGGATTACACAAATTACTCCCTCGGATGAAACAGGGAAACGGGAAATCTATATAGATGGAGAGTTGTTTGCCGCCATTCCTGCAGACATCGTTATGAGCCTTGATTTACATACAGGGGACGAATATGATGAGGCGGCGGCAGAAAAATTGCTGATTTCTCTGGAAAGTCTGCGGGCGTTGCAAAAAGCATATACCTATCTTTCCTATAATGCCCTTTCCTATAAGAAACTCGAAGGCAAATTGGTTGGTGCAGGCTTTTCTCTTGAAGCCACAGAGTTGGCACTGGAAAGATTGATGGAATTGGGGCTTGTGGATGACAGGGAACTTGCCTGTCGGCTGAAAACCGTAATGCTTTGCTCAAAGCGTTGGGGACGCCGTCGTGCCAAAGAAGAACTTTACAAGCGTGGCATACCGAGTGAGGTTTGCAGTGAAGTGCTTGCCGACTATGACGATGAGGAGGCGCTGACCTGGCAGTTGGAGCATAAATACGGCAAAAGAAATCTTGCTGACCCCAAAGAAAGAGGACGGGTAACGGCAGGGCTGGCGCGCCTTGGTTTTTCTTTTGACGATATTCGCAGGGCACTGCGCGAAAACGAGGATATGGAATGAAAGTTGGATTTATTGGACTCGGATGTGAAAAAAATGTCATCAATACCGAGCAGATGATTTATCGCGTGCAGGCGGCGGGACACCAAATTGTTTCCGATGCCGATGCGGCAGATATTATTGTGATAAACACTTGCGGATTTATTGCTTCCGCGCAAAGTGAAGCCATCGAAACCATTTTAGAAATGGCTGCCCTCAAAAAAGAGGGAAAAATTAAAAAAATTATCGTTTGCGGTTGTCTGCCTGAGCGTTTTCAGGAGCAAATTGCAAATGAAATTCCCGAGGCAGATGCGTTTGTGGGTGTGGGCAGTTTTCAGGACATCGCTTTGGTGATTGACCGACTGGAAAACGAGGAGAAAGTCAGTGTGTTTGCACCGCCCGAATGTCAGGATTTGGATGCGCCGCGTGTGCGGACGGGAGCAAATTATACCGCCTATCTGAAACTGGCAGACGGATGCAATAACTGTTGCAGTTATTGCGCCATTCCCGCCATTCGCGGAGCGTATCGTTCGCGCAGTATGGAAAGTATTGTGTCCGAGGCAAAAACGCTGGCAACAGAAGGCGTCAAAGAACTGATTTTGATAGCACAGGATACCACTTTATATGGCACCGACTTGTACGGTGAGCAGAAGTTGGCAGATTTGCTTGAACAACTCTCGAAAATTGACGGAATTGAATGGATACGGATGCTTTATCTGTATCCCGATAAGATTACCGATGAACTGCTTGATATAATGGCGCGTGAGGAAAAACTGATTCCGTATATTGAAATGCCGGTGCAACACAGTGAGCAAAGCGTGCTTTCCCGTATGAACCGTCCCGGTGGCAGAGAGCAACTGCTGGGACTGATTGACCGTATTCGTCAGAAGTTGCCCGACGCGATACTTCGTACCACGCTGATTGTCGGTTTTCCCGGAGAGAGTGAAGCGGAGTTTGAGGGACTGTGTGAGTTTGTAAAAGCCGCGAAGTTTGACCGACTGGGCGTATTTGCTTATTCCAGAGAGGAAGGCACGCCTGCCTTTGATTTTGAGGAACAGATAGAGGAAAGTGTAAAAACAAGACGCGCCGAGGTGATTGAGGATATTCAGTCGGAAATCGTCTATGAAAAGTTGCAAAATACCATCGGCAAACAACTTTTGGTGTTGTGCGAAGGGTATGACCGTTTGGCTGAGTGCAACTATGGCCGCAGTTACGGAGAAGCACCCGACATTGACGGCAAGATTTTCTTTACCGGCAAAGCGGCAGCGGGACAAATGGTACGCGTTGAGATTACCGATATGCTGGACTTTGATTTGATAGGAGAGATAGTAAAGTGAATACACCCAATAAACTAACGATTGCAAGAATGATTGCTTGCCCGTTCTTTATGGCGGCGTTTGCGTTTGATTTTCCGTATCATTATCTGGTGGCACTGGTATTGTTTGCCGTTGCCGCCGTTACCGACGCCATTGACGGAAATATGGCGCGCAAATATAATCTGGTCACCAATTTCGGAAAATTTTTAGACCCACTGGCTGACAAAATGTTGACCGCCTCCGCCTTTATCGGTTTTATTCTGTGGGAAGGTGTGCGCGCGCACGCCATATGGATTTGCTTTATTGTACTGTTCAGAGAGTTTTTGGTTTCTTCCATTCGTCTGGTACTGGTGACCAGCGGCGGAAAGGTCGTTGCCGCAAACATCTGGGGCAAGAGCAAAACGGTTTCCCAGATGGTCGGCATTGTGCTGTCACTGGCACTGTATTCTTTGGTAGAAGACTTTGGACTTGCGTTCCTGCAACCCTATGCAGACTGGGCAATTATTGCAGTGCTTTGGGTGGGCGCCGTTTTGTGCGTTATTTCGGGTGCTATCTATCTGTGGGATGCCAGAGAGTATATCGACCCCAGCAAATAAATTTTTGTTGCAATTTCCGATGGAATAGCATATAATAGTGTAAACATCTTGATCTTGGGAAAAGTAGTTTTCCGTTTGCGGACTTGCAGAGAGGGACGGGCAAAGGCTGTAAACCGTCTCAGTCGTAGGAAAATGAAGATGCGCCTGAGGGAGTGGCAAATGCGTAGAGTGTTTGACGGAGGATACCGTTATCATCAAAAAGCGATAAATGAGAGTGGAACCGCGTATTTGTACATAACGCCTCTTGACCCTTTGGGGTCGGGAGGCTTTTTCTATGGAGTGATAATATGTTTGAAAATTTAAAATATGAAATACAGGTCATTAAAGACAATGACCCTGCCGCACGGAATGCGCTGGAAATCTTTTTTCTGTACAGCGGATTTAAAGCGGTGCGCGCATATCGGCGCGCGCATAAACATTATCTGAAAGGGCATTATTTTCGTGCACGGTGGATTAGTGAGCGCGCCCGTCGCCGTACGGGCATCGAAATTCATCCCGGCGCCACCATCGGCAAAGGACTCTTTATTGACCACGGTACCGGTGTTGTCATCGGAGAAACCGCAATCATTGGGGATAACTGTGTGATTTATCAAGGGGTTACCTTGGGCGGAACGGGCAAAGATGTCGGCAAACGCCACCCAACACTTGGCAACAATGTTATGGTGGGGGCAGGTGCCAAAATTTTAGGGCCGTTTCGTGTGGGCAATAATGTGAAAGTGGCAGCAGGTGCTGTGGTACTCAACGAGATTCCCGATAATGCGACCGCTGTTGGCGTGCCTGCCCGCGTGGTACGCTTGGGCGGCAAGAATGTACCTCAAGAGAAACTGGACCAGACCCACTTTGCCGACCCTGTTTCCCAAGAAATTTGCCGTTTGCAAGCGCGTCTTGATTCTTTAGAGAAAAAATTGGAGGAAAAATAAATGAAGCTGTATAATACACTGACCCGTCAGAAAGAAGAATTTACCGAAATTAAACCCGGCACCGTTACGATGTATGCTTGCGGGCCGACGGTTTATAATTTGTTTCATATTGGTAATGCCCGTCCGTTTATTACCTTTGATTTGTTGAGAAGATATTTTGAGTATCGGGGCAAAAAGGTGCGATTTGTGCAAAACTTCACCGATATCGACGATAAAATGATTCGCAAGGCAAACGACCTTGGCATTACCGTTAAAGAACTCGGCGAACAATATATTGCGGAGTATTACACCGATGCCAAAGGACTGGGCGTGCGCCCTGCCACCGTGCATCCCAAGGCAACCGACTGTATCGGGGACATCATTGATTTGGTCAAAACCTTGGTGGACAAAGGGTATGCTTATGCGGTAGATGGTGATGTGTATTTCCGTACCAAGCAGTTTAGGGAATACGGCAAACTATCTCATTTGCCGCTGGACGAACTGGAAAGCGGCGCAAGAATTGATGTGGACGACCGCAAGGAAGACCCGATGGATTTTGCCCTTTGGAAAGCGCAAAAGCCGGGTGAGCCTGCCTGGGAGTCTCCGTGGGGGATGGGTCGTCCCGGTTGGCATATTGAATGTTCGGCGATGGCAGGCAAATATCTTGGCAAGACCATTGACATTCATTGTGGCGGTGTGGATTTGGTGTTTCCCCATCACGAAAACGAAATTGCGCAAAGTGAATGTGCCCATGGCGCTCAATTTGCAAATTACTGGCTTCATAACGGACACATTAATGTGGATAACCGCAAAATGAGCAAGTCCAAAGGCAATTTCTTTACCGTGCGCGACGCGGCAGCCGCTTACGGCTATGAGGTCATTCGTTTCTTTATGTTGACCTCTCACTATCGTTCTCCCATCAACTATTCTGCCGAAGCACTGGAAGGTGCAGGGGCAGGACTGGAGCGTTTATATACCGCGCGCGACAATCTGCGCTACGAAATCAAAAACGCCAAAACACCCAAAATGCAAGAGGGAGAAGATGTTTCCGTTTTTGAAAGTTTCAAAGACAAATTCTGTGAGCGTATGGACGACGACCTGAATACTGCAGATGCCATATCGGTGCTCTTTGATTTGGCGCGCCAGATTAACATTACGCTGGAAACGGCACATTCTGCCGAATATCTTACCAAAATTCTCGGCATACTGGAGGAACTTGCAGGTGTGCTGGGGATTCTCACCGAGGAAAGACAGGCACAGGTGCCTGCCGAGGTGATGGAACTTGTAGAGGCGCGCACTGCCGCCCGTGCCGCAAAGGATTGGGCAAAGGCAGACGAGATTCGCGATAAACTTTCCGCGATGGGCGTTATCGTGGAAGACACCAAAGACGGCCCCAAAGTCTTAGTTAAGAAATAAGGGTGGTACATTAAAAAAAGGAGTTTGTCCCGCGGGACATACTCCTTTTTATTATTATTTAGATTATTCGTTGTACAGTTTGGCAAGTTTTTCAAGATGCTCTCTGTGATTCTTGGCTTGCTCTTCTGCCTGTGCGAACAGAGCCTCTGCACGCTCGGGGAAGGAGCGGGTCAAAGCACTGTAACGAGCTTCGCCCAACAAGAATTCCTTGTAGCTGGCGGTAGCCGGCTTGGAGTCCAGAGTGAAGGGAGCCTTGCCCTCTGCCTTAGCGGCAGGATTGTAACGGAACATATCCCAGTAACCGCAATCTACTGCCTTCTTCATTTCTGCCTGGCAGTTCACCATACCGCCCTTGATGGCGTGCATCTCGCAGGGGCTGTAGCAGATAATCAGAGAAGGACCGTTGTATGCTTCTGCCTCACGAATGGCTTTGAGGGTCTGATTGATGTCAGCGCCCATAGCGATTTGTGCAACATAAACATAACCGTAAGACATTGCGATTTCGGACAGACTCTTCTTGGCGATTGCCTTACCGGCAGCGGCAAACTGTGCCACCTGACCGATGTTGGAAGCCTTGGAAGCCTGACCGCCGGTGTTGGAGTAAACCTCGGTATCAAATACCATAATGTTTACATCCTCGCCGCTGGCAAGAACGTGGTCAACACCGCCAAAGCCGATGTCGTATGCCCAACCGTCACCACCGAAGATCCATACGCTCTTCTTGGCAAGATATTCTTTCTGTGCCACGATGGACTTGCAAAGGTCGCGCTCGCAACCCTCCAGCAGAGCCACCAGAGCCTTGGTTGCCTTGGTGTTGGCTTCACCATCATTGATGGTAGCAAGATAAGCGTCAGCCGCTTCTTTTACGTTTGCAGGAGTGTTTTCATCCGCAGCCAAGGTTTGTACCTTTTCAATCAGAGCGGCACGGAGTGCTTTCTGACCGAGATACATACCAAAGCCGTGCTCAGCATTGTCCTCAAACAAGGAGTTTGCCCAGGCAGGACCGTGGCCTTCTTTATTAACGGTATAGGGAGAAGTAGCGGCAGGACCGCCCCAGATGGAAGAACAACCGGTCGCGTTGGAGATGTACATTCTATCACCAAACAACTGGGTAACCAGTCTTGCATAAGCGGTTTCAGCACAACCGGCGCAAGAACCGGAGAACTCGAGCAGGGGTTGCTTGAACTGGCTGGAAACAGCGTTGATAACAGCGGTGGTTTCAGGTTTCTCGGTAACAGTAGCAACACAGTAATCAAATACAGGTTGTTGTGCTTCCTGAGATTCTCTGGAAACCATCTTCAGACTCTTGGTGGGACATACGCCGACACAAACGCCGCATCCCATACAATCCATCGGAGAGATTGCAAGAGTATATTTGTAATCGGTTTTGATAACGGGCTTGGGTGCAATCTTAATGTCTGCAGGTGCACCGGAAACTTCCTCGTCGCTCATAGCGAAGGGACGAATGGTAGCATGGGGGCAAACAAATGCACAACGGTTACACTTAGCGCAGGTAGCGGCATCCCATTCGGGAACCAGTACGGCAACACCGCGCTTTTCGTAAGCGGAAGCACCGTGTTCAAAAGTACCGTCAGCGTGGTCGATGAAGGCGGAAACAGGCAGACTGTCACCATCCATCTTGGAAACGGGTTTCATAATGCCGTCAACCATCTTCACCAACTTGTCCGCACCGACGCTCTTTTCAGCGGCGGCATCGTCAGAAGCATTTGCCCAATCGGCAGGAACGTCAATCTTAACGAAAGCGGTGGCACCGGCATCGATTGCCTTTTCGTTCATTTCAACGATTTCTTTACCCTTCTTCATAAACTTCTGGGCTTTTTCTTTCATATAGCCAATGGCTTCCTCTGCAGGAAGTACCTTGGACAGCGCAAAGAATGCAGACTGCAAAACGGTGTTGGTGCGTTTGCCAAGACCGATTTCGGCTGCCAGGTCGATGGCGTTTACGGTGTAAAGCTGAATGTTGTTTTTAGCGATATAACGCTTGGCATCAGCAGGCAGGTGAGCAGCAAGTTCCTCGGGAGTCCACTGACAGTTGATAAGATATACACCGCCCGGCTTTACGTCGTTGACCATCTTGTAACCCTTCAGAACATAAGAGGGGTTGTGGCAGGCAACGAAGTCAGCCTTGTTGATGTAGTAGGGACTCTTGATGGGCTGGTCGCCGAATCTCAGGTGAGAAATGGTGATACCGCCTGTCTTTTTAGAGTCATATTGGAAGTATGCCTGAACATACTTGTCGGTGTGGTCGCCGATAATCTTGATAGAGTCTTTGTTTGCACCAACGGTACCGTCACCACCCAGACCCCAGAACTTGCTT
>JAZRAZ010000264.1:0-3961 GCA_045634825.1 Eubacteriales bacterium
GATTCCTTTTTCCACACCCCATACAAGTGCCTCGGCATACCAACTTTGCGTGTCTATATCCTCAAACTGCTCACTTGTGACCGATACTGCCGTTTCCCCGCTCAAACGGTACAGCGCTGTCACAAACATCGCACGACTGACCTTTTGATCGGGCGCAAAATTCTGCTTTGCCGTGCCGACCATAATCCCCTGCTCCACCGCTTCGCTGACAGCGTCATAATACCAAGCCTTGTGCGAAATGTCGCTGAACAAGGCACCGTATTTGGTCAGCGTATAGGTTATTCTTCGGTCAGCCGTACCTTTGGCACGCACCAACACCGCGCAAGCCGTTTGCATCGCAATCGGAGCACTGTACACCGCGCTCGAGGTGGTGGGCACACTGTCGTTAACCGTATAATAAAGCGTTGTTCCTTTTGCTGCCGTCAGCGTCAATTTCCCGTTACTATAGTCAGCAGCAGGAGCGGCGGCAAACGGCACCGTTATCCATATTTTGCTTTCTTTGGAAAGCGCGCCGTTATATGCCACTGCACGAACGTTCGTATTTTTAGAAACAGTAAAGGCTCCGCTGTATTGCCTGCTCTTTTCATTGGGAGCACTACCGTCGGTCGTATAGTGAATTTTGGCATCTTTGGTTTTGGTGGTCAGACTGACCGTTTTGCCGCCCAATACGTCGCTGGCCGTAATGCTCGGCGCCTCCGGCGCCTGTACAGCAGGCAAGGTAATCCCCTTATTATAAGCAGAAGAATAAACGCTTCCCTTTTGCATCGTAATGGCTCTGCGACGGAACAATTCATTGACCGTCACAAACTCATATCCGCGCGCCTTTAAGGTATCCATCGCACGCAGGGCACCCTGCACGCTGGAAGAATACAAATCGTGGAGCAACACAATACTGCCATCGGTCGTATTGTTGATAATTTTGTTGTACACCGCCGTTGCATTACGGCTCTGCCAATCCAACGTATCTACACTCCACAAAATCAGCGGCCCGTAACTTTGCTGACGGACAGTAGAGTTGTAACTGCCATACGGAGGGCGCAAACAATACATCTGGTTGCCTCCGTACTGCTTGAGTTTGTTTTCACAAGTAGAAAGTTCCTGACGGATAGAGGAAGCAGATAAAGTCGTCAGTTGCGGATGGTTGGTAGTATGGTTGCCAATCTGATGCCCTTCACGCACCAATCGGCGCATCGTTTCAGGATAACTGCCAATACGATTGCCCACCAAAAAGAAGGTCGCTTTGGCACCCCTCGCCTTCAGCCCGTCCAGCAGTCCTGCAGTATATCCGCTGGGACCGTCATCAAAGGTAAAGGCGACCAGTTTGGTTGCCGCCTGTGTTTGTGGCGCTAAACACAAAGGGAGCGACAGTGTCAGCACCAATACCAATAAAACTGATAATATCCTTTTCATTTTTTCCTTCCTTACAAAATGTCCCGTTTTTTTGGTTTTGCCAAGAAAACGGGACATAATTTATTTTTGATAAACGATTTTAATATTACTGCCGGTGCCCAGATATGCCTGTTCGATATCCAATGTCAGCACATCGTCAATATACACCCGAATTTTTGCCCCGTCGCCCTTTCGTTTTCCGAAAAAGTCAACAAACTCGTTGCCGCTGACCAACGGTTTTTCAAAAAATTCGTAATATTCTTTATATTTCAGGCTGAACACATCAGCAACACTGTCTCCCGGAGTGATGGTCAAGAGTTTCTTTTCAACATCTTTTTCCTCACCGAAACCGACGGTAGTAACATTTACATACGCCCGCTCGGGTTCCGGTCCCCAAAAAATAACACTGATAATACTGACAATCGCAATCGCCAGTATAATTGCGGCAATAAATATAAATGCGGCTTTTTTACTCATAGTTTATTTCTTGTCCTTGCGGGCATCCAGTTCTGCCTGTGCCTTAATCTGCTTTTCGGTAATAGCAAGCAGATAGTCCTTCACCGAAACTTCGTTTGCCAGTACACCTGCCAATCCGCTTTCCAGTTCCTCATGTGGCAGCAGATAGTTCTTCATAGGAACATCCGCATCATTATTGGAGATAACCTCCCAGGCGGTCTTTTCCAATGCACTGTCCATACAAGCATCCGCATTATCTTTATAGAAGGGGAAATATCCCTCTTTATCAAAGATTTGAGGATACCATTCGGGACTTGCAAAATTATCTACTATCAAAGCGATGAGTTTTGCACAAAGTTTGGTAACATCATCTACATCTGCAAACAAAGATTTAGAGTTGATGTAAAAGCCCATTTCGCTTTGCGCAATATATGTACCGGGCTTTTTAATACCGGTATCGGTGGTAGGCATTGTCATATAGGTGACACTCTCACCATCAACCCCGTCGCCCAGGTCCTTGGAGGAGCAAACAATCATTGCCGCCTCTTTATTGATAAACTGTTGCACCGCTGCTTCGTGAGTGGCGGTCAGGGCATCACTGTTAAATGCACCGTTGTTATACAGTTTTTTAATATCGTTAACGGCTCTTTCCCAAGAATTGACTACACCCTTGGACGGAACCGCGGAATGTTCACCGATACCGCCCTCAGATAAAATCATTTCATCCAGCCAATATTCTGCCCCGTCAGCAAAACCGGCGGCAAAAGGAGTAACGCCTTTTTCTTTCAGTTTGGCAATCGCATCATTGAGGGTTGCCCAATCGGTCGGAATGGCAACCTGTGCTTTTTCAAACACATCTTTATTCATAAATACGCCCTGATAACTGCCGACAATCGGAATGCTGTACCCCATACGATTATACTCACGGGAAAGAACTGCCTGTGAGGATATCTGCGGGTCGGAAAACAGAGAGTTTGCTTTGGTGATATCAAGATTGGTGGCAATCTTTTTGTCTTCCACCAATTTTTCAAAGCCTTCACTGAAATTGCCAAGGAAAAGGTCTATCTTATTGTCATATACCTTCTTGACAAACTTTTTATATTCGGCAGTTCCCTCGGCAGGCACCGGCACGAGTTCCACGATGGTGTCCTCCATAAAAGAAAAGCCTTCCTGTGACTCAATACTGCCAATCATCGTCTTGATTTGGTCCAGTATTTCACTATCCATATCATACGGCACGCCGACCGTCAGATGTGCATAAACCACCTGGTTTTCGTCCTCTGCGTTTGATGAACAACCACAGGCAAGGCCCACTGTCATCACCAGAATTAAAAGCAGGGCTGTCAATCTAATGCATTTTTTCATTTTTGATGTTCCTCCTTCGGACAAAACATTACATTTGTCTTATTTTAACATATTACAAAAATAAAATAAAGGGGTATTTTTAAAAAAAATAAAAAATAACTGTTTTATTTTTCGGGAGAGTGTGCTAATATATATGTGTCAACAATAGATAAAAGGAGAAAATAAGCGTGGACAACAAGAAAAAGGTGGAGCAAATCACCTCTATGGAAGTCGATTTTGCACAGTGGTACACCGATGTTGTAAAAAAAGCAGAACTGATCGAATACACAAGTGTAAAAGGCTGTATGGCAATCCGTCCTTACGGATATGCCATCTGGGAAAATATCCAGAGTACACTGGATAAAATGTTTAAGGATACAGGGCACGAAAATGTCTGTATGCCGATGTTTATTCCCGAAAGCCTTCTTAATAAGGAAAAAGACCATGTGGCAGGCTTTGCGCCGGAAGTGGCGTGGATTACCCACGGCGGCAGTCAACCCTTGGAGGAACGCCTGTGTGTCCGTCCCACCTCCGAAACACTGTTTTGTGAGCATTATGCCAACATTATCCAGTCCTGGAGAGACCTGCCGAAACTTTACAATCAATGGGTCAATGTCGTGCGTTGGGAAAAAACTACCCGCCCGTTTTTGAGAAGCCGTGAATTTCTCTGGCAGGAGGGGCATACCATTCACGCCACCGCCGAGGAAGCCATCGCCGAAACCGAGCAGATGCTCAATATCTATGCCGATTTTTGCGAAAATACATTGGCGAT
>JAZRAZ010000265.1:0-3777 GCA_045634825.1 Eubacteriales bacterium
CGAGAGGTGTTTGGCTTTTTTATTGAATTTGTCTTTAAAATGGGGGAAATTGGAGAGAAAATTGAGCACATTCACTCTTTACACTGGCGTTATAAAGTAGTATAATTATACTGTAATAATGGGGTCTTGCGGTCTGAAGGGTCCGCAAGTGTTGAAAATTATGTATAAAGGAGATAGAAAGATGGAGTATCGCATTGAACACGATTCTATGGGTGAGGTCAAAGTGCCCGCTGACAAGTATTGGGCGGCACAGACCCAGAGAAGTCACGAAAACTTTTTAATCGGTGTGGGGCAGGAGACGATGCCGCGCGAAATTATCCACGCGTTTGGTATCCTCAAAAAAGCCGCCGCGATTGCCAATCACAAACTCAAAAGCGAGAAAATGACCGAGGAAAAACTTGCCGCTATCAGTGCGGCGTGTGACGAGGTTATCGCGGGCAAACTGAGCGAGCATTTTCCGCTGGTGGTATGGCAGACCGGTTCGGGTACACAGTCCAATATGAACTCCAATGAAGTAATTGCCAGTCGTGGTAATGAGATTGCAGGCAAGAAACTGCTGCATCCCAATGACGACATCAATATGAGCCAATCCTCTAACGACACTTTTCCCACCGCGATGCATATTGCGGCAGTCATCGGACTGGAGGACAAACTTATTCCTGCCATCGAAGTTCTGATTGAAACCTTTAAGCGTTTGGAGGCGGAGAACGAGGGCATTGTCAAAAGCGGCAGAACCCATCTGCAAGATGCCACTCCCATCACTTTCAGTCAGGAGATTTCGGGTTGGAGAAGTTCGCTGGAGAGAGATGTGGAACTCTTAAAGCGCGCCATCGAGCCGCTGCGCGAGTTGGCACTGGGCGGTACCGCGGTCGGTACGGGGCTCAATGCACCCGCAGGGTTTGATACCTTGGTGGCAGAAGCGGTCAGTGATATTACCGGCAAAACCTTTGTCACCGCGGGCAACAAGTTCCACGCGCTGACCAGCAAAGACGAACTCGTTTTTGCACACGGTGCCATCAAGGCAACCGCCGCTGATATGATGAAAATTGCCAACGACGTGCGCTGGCTTGCCAGCGGTCCAAGGCTCGGACTCGGGGAGATTACCATTCCCGAAAACGAGCCCGGTTCCTCCATTATGCCCGGCAAGGTCAACCCCACCCAATGCGAAGCGGTGACGATGGTTGCCGTGCAGGTAATGGGCAACGATGTGGCGGTCGGTATGGCGGCGTCCCAAGGCAACTTTGAACTCAATGTGTTTATGCCGGTGTGCATTTACAATTTTTTGCAGAGTGTTCGTTTGTTGAGCGATGCTATCATCTCCTTTAACAACAACTGTGCCATCGGTATCAAGGCAAATCGCGAAAAGATGCACGCAAATCTCCACAATTCTCTGATGCTGGTGACCGCACTCAACCCCTACATTGGTTATGAAAATGCCGCCAAGACTGCCAAAAAGGCTTTCAAAGAGGGCATTTCACTCAAAGAAGCGTGTGTGGCACTCGGCTTTCTGAGTGCAGAGAAATTTGACGAGGTATTCCACCCCGAACAAATGGTATAAAGAGGTAGAAAAATGAAGTTTAGTTATTATCCCGGATGCACTCTCAAGGCAAAGGGCAAAGACCTTGAAAAGTATGCCTTGATGAGTGCCCAGGCACTGGGAATGGAAATAGAAGAAATTAAAGAGTGGCAGTGCTGCGGTGCGGTGTATCCGCAGGTGCGCGACGAGGTGGCACAGCGACTGGGCGCGGTGCGCGCCATCAAAGCGGCGGCAGACAAGGGGCAGGATGTTTTGACCTTGTGTGCGGCGTGCTACAATGTTTTAAAGCAGAGCCACTATGATTTAATCAATGATGAGGAATTTTGCAAAAAGGTCAATGCCTACGAGCAGGCAGGTGCGCCCTTTGACAACAAGGTGGTACATTTTCTGGAAGTATTGCGGGATACCATCGGGTTTGACAAATTGAGTCAGATGGTCAAAAACCCCCTGACCGATACCAAGATTGCCGCCTACTACGGTTGTCTGTTGCTTCGTCCCTCCAAAAAACTCGGTTTTGACGATGCGGAAAACCCCACCATTTTAGAGGACTTTATCCGCGCACTTGGGGCAACCCCTGTGATTTATGCCCAGCGAAACGAGTGCTGTGGCGGTTACTGCGCGGTGAAAAACAATGAATTTGCAAGCAAGCGTGCCACGGAGGTGGTCGCCTCTGCCAAAGAGATGGGCGCGGATATGATGATTACCGCTTGTCCGTTGTGCCTTTACAATCTCAAAGAAAACAGTAAAGAGAAATTGCCGGTAGTGTACTTTACCCAGCTGCTGGCAAAGGCGTTGGGGGTGGCAGAAAATGAATAGAGATATGTTAAAACAACAAGCCATTTCCGAGATGGTGGGCATAAGCCCCCGTCAATGTATGAAATGCGGTAAATGCACCGCTGTGTGTCCCGCATTTGACGAGATGGAGTATCATCCCCATCAATTTGTTTCGATGATTGCTGAGGGCAATATTGCTCCTTTGATGGAGTCGAAGGGTCTTCAAAACTGCCTTGCCTGTTTTGCGTGTCTGGAGCGTTGCCCCAGAGGTGTCGAGCCGTCCCGATTTGTTGAGGCGGTCAGAACCCTTTCCTTGCGTCCGCAGGGCAAGAGCGGAATGAAGGCAGAGGATATTCCTGCGGCACTAAACAGTGAGATGCCGGGTCAAGTTTTGATGGCGGGATTTCGTAAATATACCAAGTAAGAAAGGAGAAAACAATGCAAAGAATCGGCGTATTTGTATGCCACTGCGGTACCAATATTGCGGGCACCGTAGATGTAAAACGAGTGGCAGAGGAACTTTCCAAGGAAAACGGTGTTGTTTTTTCCACCGAATACCAATATATGTGCTCCGAGGCAGGTCAGAGTCTGATTCAAACTGCTATCAAAGAGCATAAGTTGACAGGGGCGGTTATTTGCTCCTGTTCGCCCCGTATGCACGAGCAGACTTTCCGCAAAGCCTGCGCGGCGGCGGGAATGAATCCCTATATGGTCGAGATTGCCAACATTCGTGAACAATGTTCCTGGATACATAAAGACATTTTGGAGGGTACTGAAAAGGCAATTATTTTGGGCCGCGCGGCGATTGCCAAGGTACACCTCAATGCACCGCTTTCAGCGGGAGAGAGTCCCGTCATCAAGCGCGCCCTCGTGATTGGCGGCGGTATTGCAGGGATTCAGACGGCGCTGGATATTGCGGATGCAGGCTTTGAGGTCGACATTGTCGAAAAGAAAGCCACCATCGGCGGTAAAATGGCACAGATTGACAAGACTTTTCCCACGCTGGACTGCTCGGCTTGTATTCTGACACCCAAGATGGTCGACTGTGCCCAGCACGAAAAAATCAACATTTTCTCGTATAGTGAGATTGAGGATGTGAAGGGCTTTGTCGGCAACTTTACCGTGTCTATCCGCAAAAAAGCGCGGTATGTCGATGAAAATAAATGTACGGGGTGCGGGGTTTGTACCGAGAAGTGTCCCGTTAAAAACGTGCCCAACGAGTTTAATATGGGCATGGACAATCGCAGAAGCATTTATATTCCTTTTGCCCAGGCGGTGCCCAAGGTGGCAACCATTGACCCGAACACTTGTAACAAACTGAAAACAGGCAAATGCGGTGTCTGCTCCAAGGTTTGTACCGCGGGCGCGATTGACTATACACAGCAAGACGAAATCATTGAGCGCGGATATGGCGCCATCGTGGTGGCAACCGGCTTTAATATGATTGATATGACGAAGTTTGACGA
>JAZRAZ010000266.1:0-6097 GCA_045634825.1 Eubacteriales bacterium
AACAAAATCTACGAATTGAAAAACCGTAGATTTGTTTAAACTGTTATGCTATCTTGACAATTTTATAATCAATCGTTCCAACAGGAGCCTCAACTTTTACAATACTGCCCTCTTTCTTACCAATCAAAGCTGCCCCCAAAGGACTATCATCTGAAATTTTGTTCTCTGTGGGATCAGCTTCAATGGAACTTACGATTTCATATGTTTCTTCACAATCCAGTTCAATATCTAAAACTGTTACTTTACTGCCGAGTTTGACAGTTGCCGCCTTCTTTCCTTTGCCACTGTCCTCGACTATAATAACATTTTTAAGAGTTACTTCTAAATCGGCAATTCTTGCTTCAACTTTTGCTTGCTCATCTTTTGCTTCGTCATACTCACTGTTTTCAGACAAGTCTCCATAAGAACGGGCAGTTTTAATTTTTTCTGCAATTTCAAGTCTTACGCGACTTTTAAGATCAAGGAGTTCCTGCTCTAATTTTTTCTTTCCCTCTTTGGTTAGGGTGATGGATTTTGCCATAATATGTTTCTCCTTTTTAAAGGTTTTATTTTAAAATACGCAAAGCGACCTTGATTCTCAAAGTCGCTTTGCAGGATAAATACTATTTTGTCATGCTGGCAACTTCTTCTGCGAAGTTATCCTCTCTTTTTTGCAGACCTTCACCTTTTTTGTAGTTAATAAACTTAACAACACTAATGTCTGTACCAACAGATTTCACATACTGCTCAACACTCATATTAGTATCTTTAACATATTCTTGTTTCATAAGACAGTTTTCTTTGAAATACTTATTGATTCTTCCGCTAACCATCTTCTCAATAACAGCATCAGGCTTAGAGGCAGTCTTGGGATCATTTTTGATTTGAGCAATCAAAATTGACTTCTCGCTTTCGATAACCGAAGCAGGCACAGAAGCCTCATCCAAATAGGATGGAGTCATTGCAACAACCTGCATACCAATATTTTTACCCATTTCAACAACTGCATCAGTTGCTTCAGGAGCATCAATCAGTACCAAGCAAGCGTCACTGCCACCGCCGTGTACATAACTTCCGCAAATACCCTCAACTCTCTCAAAACGACGGATATTCATATTTTCACCGATCGTTTGAATCATTTCAATCAAAACTTCTGCAACGGTTTGCTCTGCATTATATTTGCACTCTTTAAGAGTTTCCACATCAGCAGGATCATTGTCAATAATCACTTTAGCAACACCGTCAACAAAGCTCATGAACTTTTCATTCTTTGCAACAAAGTCAGTCTCACTGTTGATTTCGAGGATAACGCTAACTTTCTTATCATTGTCAACACAAGTAGTGACAACACCTTCGGCGGCAATACGGCTGGATTTCTTCTCAGCAGTAGCCATACCTTTTTCTCTTAACAATTCAATTGCTTTGGCTTCATCGCCGTCAGCGGCTGCCAAAGCTCTTTTACAGTCCATCATACCGCAACCGGGTTTTTCACGTAATGCGGCAACTTCTTTTGCACCAAAAGCCATAATTCAATACCTCCGAAATATTATTCAGCGGCCTGTTCGGCTGCTTCTTCAATCTGCTCCCCTTGCTTGCCTTCCAAAACAGCGTTTGCCATAGTTTCAGCAATCAACTTGACAGCACGAATCGCATCATCGTTACCAGGGATTGGATAATCAATCTCATCGGGGTCACAGTTGGTATCTACGATGGCAACAACCGGAATACCAAGATTCTTGGCTTCGCAAATTGCGATTCTTTCTTTTTTGGGGTCAACTACAAACATAGCAGCAGGCAATTTGCCCATTTCTTTAATACCGCCGTAGTTCTTTTCAAGGATTTCAAGTTCATGCTTCAGACCAAGAACTTCTTTTTTGGGCAACAAATCAAATGTGCCATCCTCTTCCATCTTCTCAATCTGCTTTAATCTTTGAATACTCTTGCGAATGGTTTTAAAATTGGTCAACATACCGCCGGGCCATCTTACGCTAACGAAATACTGGCCACAACGTTGAGATTCCTCTTTTATGGAATCCTGAGCCTGTTTCTTGGTACCAACAAACAGAATTTCGCCACCTTCGGCAGAAACTTCTTTAACAAAGTTATATGCCTCTTCGATTTTCTTAACGGTTTTTTGGAGGTCAATGATGTGAATACCATTTCTCTCCGTAAAGATGTATTCCGCCATTTTGGGATTCCATCTTCTTGTTTGGTGTCCAAAATGAACACCAGCTTCTAAAAGTTGTTTCATTGAAATTACCGACATTGTTATGTCCTCCTTTTTAGTTTTTATACCTCCGTATACCCGGTCGGAAACCGCCAAACTGCAAGCAGCAACTATGGCTCAAGGGCATACGTGTGTATTATACAATATGGAATTATACTATATGCTTTCTGAAATTGCAAGTCTTTTTTAAGAAAAAATCCGCAGTAAAACTGCGGATTATCTTAATTTTCTTATTCTTCATCCGTTATGGTGTCAATCATATGATCAACATTATTTTGAATTGAATAAAGTCGCTCCTCAAATAAATCAAGCAGGTCAGCAATTTTGTCAAGATTCTGACGCAACTCGCCTTTTATACTGCCAACATTTTGTTGCAGAACAGAAAAGTCAACACCGAGTTTTGAAAATTCCGCCTCAGTCTTCGTTCTAATTAAATGAGCCTCGGAATTCGCTTTTAAAACAATTTCATCAGCGTTTTTACGAGCTTGAATCATAAGGTCTGCAAGCGCATCTTTACACTCATCATATTCTTTGGCTTTTCGTAATGCTTCAGGATTTTCTGCACTTTCATTTGCTTCTGTCTTAATTTTGGCAGTTTGCTCGACTAATTTTTTATCATACTCAATGCGTAACTCTTGCTCTATCTTTTGGCGCAATTCATCTTCAAATGACTGATTATCAAATTGTTGCGCATTTTCTTGCAGTAAAGCAATTTCTTTATTTAGTCGGTCAATCTCAACTTCTTTACGATTTAAATCGTATTTCAAATCCTGAAGTTGATCACTCATTTGTTCAATATAAGCCGTAACTTGTTCCTTTTTATATCCTCTTAAAACTGTGTTAAAAATTTCTTTATTCGCCATTTTTCAGACTCCTTTTCCCCTTTTATTAGGGAAGATTTGTTTTTTATTATAACACAAAGCAATCAATTTGTAAACTATTTAAGCAAGATGTCAGCAATTCTACTGCAAGCCCGACCATCTCCATAGGGATTGGAGGCTTTGCTCATTTGGTCATAAAGTGCCTTATCCTCTAATAGCGACTTAAATGTTGAATAAATTGTTTCCTCTGTGGTACCAACCAATTTTAATGTGCCGGCTGCGATGCCCTCGGGTCTTTCAGTCGTATCCCTCATAACAAGAACGGGTTTACCTAAAGAAGGAGCTTCTTCTTGTATACCGCCACTGTCTGTTAAAATTAAATGCGATCTTGACATAAAATTATGAAAATCCAGTACATCCAATGGTTCAATAATGTGAATTCTATCATCATTACCAAGAATCTCATTTGCAGTTTGTCGCACGACTGGATTCATATGAATCGGATAAATTGCCTTTAAGTCAGGATGCTCATCCATGATACGACGAATTGCACGGAACATATGTTGCATAGGTTCGCCCAAATTCTCGCGGCGGTGTGCGGTAATCAAAATCAATTTACTATCCTTCGCCCACTCTAACTCAGGATGAGTATAATCTTCACGGACAGTGGTTTGAAGTGCATCGATGGCAGTGTTACCCGTCACATAGATATCCTCAACTTTTTTACCTTCTTTGAGCAGGTTTTCTTTTGAAATTTCAGTAGGAGCAAAGTGGTATTTTGCCACAATTCCGACCGCCTGGCGATTAAATTCCTCCGGATAAGGAGAATAAATGTTATAGGTGCGCAAACCAGCCTCTACATGCCCCACGGGAATCTGCATATAAAAACAAGCAAGTGCAGTTACAAAAGTAGTAGAAGTATCACCGTGAACTAACACAACATCCGGCTTTACTTCTTCCAAAACCGCTTTAATCTTTTCCAGAATAGAAACGGTAATATCAAAAAGTGTCTGCTTTTCTTTCATAACAGATAGGTCATAATCCGGGACGACAGAAAAAGCATTCAATACCTGCGTAAGCATCTCTCTGTGTTGCCCGGTAACACAAACAATAGTCTTAGCATCTTTTCTCTTTTTAAGTTCATTAACCAACGGGCACATTTTGATTGCCTCGGGACGAGTTCCGAAAACAAGCATTACCTTTTTCATATTTCTACCTCTAATAATTTTTTACATTTATATTATAGCAACTGTTTTAAATAAAATCAATAGAAAAAATAAAGGAGCACCGAAATGGCGCTCCTTTAAGTTAAGATTTCTTCTTTTGCAATAATTTAATTAAAGTTAAAACACCCAAAAGCAATGCAATGCTTCCGACGGGAATAGCATAAACCCAAACACTTTCCGTTGGGATAAATCCGGCAACAAGATAACCAATCAAGCATACACCGGCAACCAAAATTGCATACGGAAGTTGTGTGGAAACATGGTCAACATGTTTACACTGTGCTCCGGTAGAAGACATAATGGTTGTATCGGATATGGGTGAACAATGGTCGCCGCACACAGCGCCTGCCAAGCATGCCGCGATACAAATAATAAACAAATTGGTCATATTGTCAACCGTGGGATTGAACACGCCGGTTACAATGGGAATCAAAATTCCAAATGTGCCCCAAGATGTACCCGTTGCAAAAGACAAGCCAACTGCAACAACAAACAAAATGGCAGGCAACAAGATTTGAAGTGCTTTAACAGATTCAACTATACCCGCAACATATACATCAGCGCCCAACATACCGGTAATATTTTTTAATGTCCAAGCAAATGTTAAAATTAAAATTGCCGGTACCATTGCCTTGAATCCTTCCGGAATTGCTGCCATGCAAGTGTTAAAACCAAGAACACCACGGCAAATCATATAAGTCACAATAATTACAAGCGCAACCAGTGAACCAAGCGCCAAACCTGCTGAAGCATCACAACCGGCAAATGCATCAACCAAGTTAACCCCTTCGAAAATTCCACCGGTATACAACATGCCAAGAACGCAGAACACAATTAAAATCAGTACGGGAAGAACCAAATCAATTACCTTTCCCTTGGTATTGACTGACGCTTCTTCATCCTTATACTCACTTGTGCCTGTCATAAACAGGTCCCCAGTTGCCTTAGCATGATCCTCAAACTTTTTCATTGGACCAAAATCAAGATTTGTCAAGCAAATAAACGCTACCATAACAAGCGTAAGCAAAGCATAAAGATTAAACGGGATGGTGCGGATAAATAAACTGATACCATTAACATTTTCCACGGTGCCGCTGATTGCTGCTGCCCATGAAGAAATGGGAGCAATAATGCAAACGGGAGCTGCAGTTGCGTCAATTAAATATGCCAGTTTTGCTCTGGAAATTTTTTGTTTATCTGTTATCGGACGCATAACGCTTCCCACAGTTAAGCAATTAAAATAGTCATCGACAAAAATCAGGCATCCAAGAAGGAAGGTTGAAAACATACCGCCTTTTCTCCCTGCAATCTTTTGAGAAGCCCACTCACCATATGCACGGCTACCACCGGCACGATTCATAAGAACAACAATAATACCAAGAACTACTAAGAATACTAAAATACCAGCATTATATCCATCAGCAAGACTGGCAATCAAACCATTGGTCAAAACAGAATCAATAATTCTCTCTCCGACAAAGCCGGCATCAGTGATAGCAAATAAAATACCCCCAGACAAAATACCGACCGCAAGGGAAGAATAAACTTCCTTGGTAATCAAGGCCAGTACAATGGCAATCACAGGCGGTAACAAACCCCAATATGTTTGGTTAAATCGGCTAACTGGGCCTGCCTCCTCCACCGCGCCTTCTGCAAAAGCAGCAATTGAGAACAGCATCATCAAAATCATCAAAAAAAGTGAAATTCTGGCAAATGTTTTTCTCTTACTTTTCATCATTTTTCCTCCTAAAATAAAAATTCATGAGCACACAAATGCACCCATGAATACACATGCAATACAAATGATAGCGCTCCACTGTCGTGACAGTTTGATACATATTTTG
>JAZRAZ010000267.1:0-3056 GCA_045634825.1 Eubacteriales bacterium
TCGAAAGGTGAAGTGTGGAGTTTGCAGTAAAGCTGACGCTTTACAAAAACGAACACAAGCAAGGCGGGAAAAGGCACCGCGAAAAACCGTAATAGGTTCAACACTTGTCACCTTAAAAAAGCGGAGTTGTTTTCAACTCCGCTTTTGTGCTATTTAATATAGGAAAGTGCCATAGTTGCCATTTCTGCTCGGGTAATGCTTGCCTTGGGGCGAAAAGAACCATTTGGATAACCGTTTATGATTTTTTCTTTGGCACAGTAAGCCACTGCTGATTTCGCCCACGAAGAAACATTGGCAGCATCAGTGAAGGGGATGTTTTGGTCAGAGGTTGCTCCTGCGTGGTTGTAAAGTATCAAGCAAATTTGTTCGCGGGTGACGGCATCGTCGGGCGCAAATAGATTTTGTCCTATGCCGGATACGATGTTATTTTCGGTGGACCAGGCGATGGCGCGTGCATACCAGGCGGTTGGTTTTACATCAGTATATTTTGTTTGGGTGGTATAGTTATTTAAATTAACACCACTGATATTTGCCAGCACTTGTACCGCCATGGCTCGTGTCATCGTATTGTTTGGCGCGAATTCATAATTGCCCATGCCATTAAACAGGCGCTGGTGTATTGCCGAACTGACACTTTCATAGTACCAATCTTTGATAGTGATGTCTTTAAACACATCTCCGTATTTGGTGATAGTTACAGTGGTGACGGGAGAGGTGTATCCGTTTAGACAAGCGATGGCTTTATAGGTAACATCCTTGCCACCGAGAGCGTCAGTGTAAACTTTAGAAGTCAGGGTTGGAGTTGCTGTGTCCGAAGTATAACGAACAGTTGTATTTTTGGCAGAAAAACTGACCTTTCCGTTTTTATAAGTGAAGGCGGGTGAGGCAGATAGTGTAGATACGGTGTTTTTTAATCGAGTAATATATTCTTCATATGTTATCCCCAAACGCGCAATTTCCGTAGCATGTTCCTTGCCGATATAGCGAAAATGCCAGGGTTCATAGTTATACCCTGTGATATGCTCTTTGCCTTTATCATATCGAAGAATAAATCCATATTTATGGCAATTATTCCTGAGCCATTTTCCCTCGGCGGTATTGCCAAACGAACTGTCAAGCTGTCCGTAGCGGTTAACAATGGAGGGAGTGCAGATATCAGCGGCAAGACCCGTATGGTGCTCACTGCCTCCGGGAGGCGCATAGTATTGATTTGTAAGTCTTGTGGCTTCGGCCTTGGAGTAACCTCTTGAAATATATTGGTTGATTTTTCCGTAGTATTTGTTGTACTGTGTTTGATAGGTACGATAACCGGAATAGAGTACAAGGCGTTCTGAGGTGCTTAAAGCACATGCATTAATCATTTCTTTAAGTGCCGCGGCGCAAGTACGATTCAAACGATAGGAACTGCCGGGGTAGGTTACCAAATCATTTGGTTGATAATTGGCATCAACCAAATGGTTTCGATTAACAAGAATCATATAATCGGAAGCCAGTTGCTGCTTTAGTTGCCCCACGGTTGTGGCATTGGCAGAAAAGACAGAGAAAAAAATTAAAACGATAAGTGTGGTTGCAATGATTTTTTGAATTGATTTCATAGTATAAGCCACCTTCATATGATGTTTAGTTACATATAAACAGTATAACAGAAATAAGTTAGAATTTAAAGAGATATATTAAAATTTTTAGTTGACAGAAGTGCCCTTGATTTGTTATACTATATAAAGTTTCCCAGGGCCATTAGCTCAGTTGGTTAGAGCTACCGGCTCATAACCGGTTGGTCGTAGGTTCAAGTCCTACATGGCCCACCAACTAAAAAGACTGCGCCGTGCGGCGTAGTCTTTTTACTTTTTGCCTTGCACTTATAAAAATGTATGGTATAATATCTGTGGGGAGATATGAAATTTTATATCTTTTTAAAATTTAACCAAAGGATATACAAAATGAAGAGAATAATAACATCTTTACTTATTTTTGCGGTGCTTTTGTCGGTGTTTTCATTTAGTGTTCCGGCCATGGCGGCACGTGATACAAAATTGGTGGCAATCACCTTTGATGACGGGCCCAGTAAACATACCGAAAAACTTTTGGATGGTTTAAAACAAAGGGGTGCCAAAGCAACTTTTTTTATGGTTGGCAGCAATATACCATATTTTGCTGATACGGTCAAGAGAATGAAAGCCGAGGGGCACCAGTTGGCAACGCATACTATGTCGCATGCAAATCTTGCAAAGTTAAGCACTTCCGCTATTCAAAAAGAGGTTTTTGGGGCGGAGGAAAAACTTGCCGAAATTGTAGGAAACCAAAAGTTTTATCTGCGTCCACCGTACGGCTCGTTCAACACAACGGTTAAAAATGCTGTTCATTCTCCAATGATTTATTGGAGCGTAGATACAGAAGATTGGCGCTATAAAAATGCTCAAAATGTTGCAAATGTGATTGTAAATTCTACAAGAGATGGAGATATTATTCTTTTGCACGATTTGTATCCTACCAGCGTTGAAGGTGCACTGATGGCGATTGATACATTGCAATCCAGAGGATATGTATTTGTGACAGTAGAGCAACTGTTGAAACGACGCGGTATTGTGGCAGAAAACGGTGAAGTCTATTTTGATGCACCCAACGAGGGAATCAACTTGCCTGCAGTTATACCGCCCGTCATCACTACCAGAGAAACGGTGCTTGGCACCAAAGTGGTTATTGGAAAATATGAAAAGAGCAGCATTGTTCATTTCACCAAGAACGGTGACGCACCTGACGATAAATGCGATATTTACAGCGTGCCTTACTACATAGATAAAGAACAATGTATCAAAGCAATCGCAGTAGGAGAAAGCGAGATGAGTGATATAGTGGCTAAGGACACGGCTCCCGTTCAAAAACTTTCCAAAGAGATTTTGGATAAAGGATTTTTCCGCTATCAAATATCCTTTTTTGACAAGGGCGTTGCTTTTCATCCCGGCATAAAATTATAAAATTAAATCAGTATTATTTTAAAAAAGCCGACAGAGTGAACTGAACAAGTCCAGTAAAAATGGACAATAGTAAAAAAGCAC
>JAZRAZ010000268.1:0-1398 GCA_045634825.1 Eubacteriales bacterium
CATTCCACCACCAAATATATGGACGGTCACGGTACGGCGGTCGGCGGATGCATTGTCGACAGCGGCAAATTTGACTGGGCGGCACAGGCGGACAAGTTCCCCGGTCTGTGCACCCCTGATGAGAGTTATCACGGCGTAAACTATATTGAGCGTTTCGGCAAAGAAGGCGCCTTTATCACCAAAGCCACCGCACAACTGATGCGCGACCTTGGTGCCATTCAAAGTCCTCAGGACGCTTTTTATCTGAACTTGGGGCTGGAAAGTCTGCATGTTCGTATGCAGCGTCACTGTGAAAACGGACTCAAAGTTGCCGAGTTTTTAGAGAGTTGCGACAAAATTGCCTGGGTCACCTTCCCCTCGCTTCCCTCCAACCCCGACTATGCACTTGCACAAAAGTATCTGCCGAAAGGCTCTTGCGGTGTCGTTTCCTTTGGTGTAAAGGGTGGCAGAAAGGCGGCAGAGGAGTTTATGAAAAAACTTCGTCTGATTGCCATTGAAACCCACGTTGCCGATGCCAGAAGTTGTTGCCTGCATCCTGCGAGTGCCACCCATCGTCAGATGAATGACGAGGAACTTGCCGCCGCAGGTATCGGAGCAGACCTTGTGCGTCTTTCCTGCGGTCTGGAAAATGCCGAAGATTTAATTGACGACATCAAACAAGCATTAGGAGTATAAAATATGCCCATTAAAGTACCTTCCGATTTACCTGCGGTACAGACCTTGGCAGAAGAAAACATCTTTGTGATGACCGAAAAACGCGCCATCACGCAGGACATTCGTCCTTTAAAGATTTTACTGCTCAATCTGATGCCCAAAAAAATCGAAACTGAAACGCAACTGGCAAGAATGCTCGGAAACTCACCCTTGCAGGTAGAACTAACCCTCATTCACACCAAAAGCCATGTATCCAAAAATACCTCGAAAGAACATCTGCTTGCCTTTTACAAGAATTTTGACGATGTCAAACATGAGAATTTTGACGGTATGATTATCACGGGGGCACCTGTGGAGAATATGCCGTTTGAGCAGGTGGAATACTGGCAGGAACTCTGCGAGATTATGGAGTGGAGCAAAACCCACGTTACCTCCACTTTCCACATCTGTTGGGGGGCACAAGCGGGACTTTACTACCACTACGGTATCGAAAAGTACCCCCTGCCCCAAAAGATGTTTGGTGTTTTTCCCCACACTGCCGATTATCAAACCTCGATTTTACTCAGGGGGTTTGACGATGTGTTTATGGTCCCCCATTCCCGTCATACGACGGTCAAAAGAGAAGACATTGAAAAGGTGCCAAAACTTCGCATTTTGGCTTCCAGTGAGGAGGCAGGGGAATATATCGTTGCCACCGACGGCGGCAGTCAGATTTTCAGGTCGGATCGTAGCCATGTCGTTCTG
>JAZRAZ010000269.1:0-4503 GCA_045634825.1 Eubacteriales bacterium
ATCGAGGAGATCCCCTACCCCATCCTCCACAAGATCACCGACCGCATCACCCACGAGGTCGAGGGCATCAACCGCCTGGTCTTTGTCCTCACGCCCAAGCCCATCGGCACCATTGAGTGGGAATGATTTCGCGCTCAAAAAAGCCTTAAAATCAACGATTTTTGAAATGGCAAATCCAATTTGATACGATTTTGATACGACGGACTCCGCGAAAGCGGGGTCCGTTTCGTTGTGTATAAGCCAAGTGCACTCTTTCATTATTTGTGTACTACATCACCAAGGAGAGTACACAATTGGAACAGAAGTTTTACACCGTTGACGACATTATGAAAATCCTCTGCATCGGAAAATCCCTTGCATATGACATCATCAAAGAACTGAACGCCGAATTGACCAATAAGGGCTTGCGCACTTGCCGCGGTCGAGTTCATCGTAAGTACTTTGAAGAACGTTATTGCTATCAGAATTGAGGAGGTTCATTATGCCAGCATACAAGTACAAAAAAGGCAAGACCCAAATGTGGTATGCCAAAATCAATTTTCAAGATGCAGACGGAATTAACCGCCAGCATTGCAAGCGGGGCTTTAGCAGCAAAAGTGATGCATTAGCCTACGAAAACGAATACAAGACAGCACTCAAGCTGTGCCCGTCTACGGGCGCTCCAAGCCTTACAGACCTCCTGCAAGGCATTTTGAAAGCTAACAATATCACAGCACCGAGCGTTGCTCCGGAGTCCGTGGAAGAACCCAAGAAACCGGAAAAGACATTCCGAGAAGTCTTTGACGAGTATTGGTCTGCTACGATTGACAAAGGCATAAAAGCGGGCACGCAGGAGACCAAGCGCAATATGTTCGAGCAGCATGTTCTCCCTTATTTCCAAGACCTTGAATTAACTGCAATAACTTCGGAGGCTATTAAGCAATGGCAAATGGAAATGCAGCAAAAGGAGCGGCGGGGAAAGAAATTCTCACAAACCTATCTGCACAGCATCCAAAGCCAGTTTAACGCCGTGCTAAACTATGCGGTTCGCAAGAAATACTTACCTTTTTCCCCTATGGTTGACCTCAAAAACATGGGTGAAAAGAACGCAGCGCCCCGGGAGATTTGGACACCGGACGAATACGCCCAGTTTGCCCAGTATGCCAAGACCCGCCCGGACACCTTTATGCTCTTTGAACTGTATTACTGGGTAGGACTTCGCCGCGGCGAGGCTTTGGGCTTGCGTCCCATGGACATCCAGTATGATGCCCGTGTCGGCAAGACCGTCATCACTATTGCAACCTCTGTGGATGCAAAAAAGCGGGTTGGTGATACCAAGACGGCAAGCAGTTACCGGACAGTAGCCATCCCACAAACAGTTGCCGACGAATTGACGGAGTATATGGCGCACATATATGACCTAAAACCTACAGACCGCATTTTTAGCGACATTACCGTGAGCCACCTTTACCGGGATGTTGTATGGGCGATTGAGCAGAGCGGCTTGCCCAAAATCTGCATCCATGGTATGCGGCACAGTTGGGCGACGAACATCATCAGCAGCGGAGAAGTGACCGCTACCGACGCTGCGCGTATGATGGGTCACGCCTCACAGCAGACCACCCTCCGGACATACGCTCATATTTTACCTACTACACAGGCCGCAGCGGCTGACTACATGGATGCCATGCGTAGCAAGTTCTAAAGAAAACCCCCGTCCCAGGCAGAAAGGAGAAGGACCTGGGACGGGGTAAAAGAAAGAAGTCCGGCTATACCGGAATGTATAGGAAAGCACGCGTAAAACAAACAAAACCGCGTACCGTGTTATTGGATTCTCCTGTTATCAAATTGAAGTCACTTATATAATGACTTATTGGCTATATAGATAACTGCTCGGAATTATGCTCGTGCGAGAATGTCCGAGGGCTTCACTACAAAACTCAAGGGCGGCAACATCGTATACAATACCAGCTTTCTCAAGTTGGCAATGATACCGCTCCGAGCGTGGCAGCGTCCGTATATCCCGCTTGTGGGCATCATAGAGCTTTTGGCAGTAAGAAGCACGCCACGCGTGAATGTCAGCGTGTGTGTTGAGTGCCGGCCATACATGACCTTCCCCGGCAGCACGGCAAATTTTACGGACAAAAGGAACATCCTCTGGGAGTATCGGCACTATGCGGGGTCTGCCCCCTTTTGTGGCAGAGGTCTTGGTAAGGTCAATGTACGCTGTTCCGTCCGGTCTTTCGACATACCACGACCCTTTTAAGGCTTTAAGCTCCGCGCGGCGCAATCCGCAGGCGCAGCAGAACCGGGCAAGCCGGGCGTTCGCCGGGATGCTCTCGTCAAAATCCTTGTCCCGTTCCACCACTCTGCGGCTGCGGGTAATATTGGCGCGGGAGCGTGCCGGGGTATCGCGGAAATCCGTCGTCTTGCATTGATACAGCTTTGCCAGCGCGCTGGTCGCCGTCTTGATGGTGAAAGGACTCAAGCCGGTATCAATCATTGTGGCTATGTACTCGTCCACATATTGCCGGGCATCGGCAAGGGTCTTGGTGCCCGGATGCACCGCCTTGACCCACTCGCAGTACCGCTGGCATTGCTGCTGGTATGTATGGTAGGTGCCATAGGAATATATCCCCTGTGACGCTGTTCCCGCCTGCTTTGCGGCGTGCTTGGATTGACCAAAGCGGCATAGGCTTTGGAGCGCATCGTTCACTTGCATTTTGAGATTCTTTCGGCGTTCTCGTTTTGCCATATAGGGCACCTCCCGGTGTAGATTGGTTAAAGTAAAACAAGGCGCTTTTTATCCTGTTGCGCGTCAGTCCGGTATGGTTGCTGCATCACGGACGGTTCGTAAATTGGTCGTTCTTTCCTTTCTTCAAAATTGTTAATTGCGGCGTGCGGCGATAGGCACCGCCTTGGATTGCGGGGGATGGCTGAGCGGTTGCAGCGTCGCTCGTTTTATTTTGTGTCACCTATTGTCATAACGTGTGTTGAACACACGTATATCAATATAATGACATTCGCGTCATGGGCTCAGCGTGTATTCCGCCGTTTATACGTCGAGAATCGTATAAACGGCGGCGCCGCTCAAGAGGACAAAAAAGAACGCATACAGGCAACCACCCGTATGCGTTCTTTCAAATTGTTCGTTGTTATGAGATATCCATTGTACTGTAACCAAACTCCACAATCTTCTTTTGGAGTTTGTGGAAACGAGATATAGTATTCATCCTTGAGAAGAACTCAATAAATTTGCTTTTCTCAATGAATTTTATCATAATGGGTTTTGGGGATGTGTAGAAGGTGAAAGAGAGGTCTGTGATTTCTCTTTCTCCAACACACTTTCCTGAACCGCCTTCAGTTTGCGCAAAATTATACGCACATTCTTTAAAGTTAATAAATCGGAACGATTTAAGTGAAATTCCTGCTTCACTTATGCCCATAATTTCATTTTCTGTGCAAGCATCATAATCTTCAAATGTGATAGGATTGATTTTAGGAATACCATTTGTGAGTGCAACTGCTTTGTCATATAGTGAATACCATTCTGTCACAAAGGCACTATATCCATCTTTGTCAAAATCGTCCTCAAACTCACGGGGTGGGTTTGACTTGTAGAAATCCATCACTTGCTGAGCAAAAGATAGTACTGCATTCCTGTAGTCGGCAAAAGATACCCGGTATTCAGTATTATCTGCCAGTACAATGGTTATGTCTTCATCTTCATGGATAATGTTAAAGTCAATACCATTGCTGCATCCGATAATGCTGACAGTTTTTTTGTCTTCGGCAGGTATCATAGTATGGCCGCAGCAAGGTATCAGAAAATCCTCAGCACCCATAAAATGATTTTCAAAGAGAGTATGTAAAAACCTATATGCCGATGCACTTACACACCACTCTGTATCATCGGATAGCAAGTTGTCCCCAATTTTAAAAATGACTTTGCCATGAATACAACAATCAAATTTTTTGTCTTTTTCGGTATCGCCCATAAAGAACATATCCTGTGCATACAGTTCCATACATTCACCCCCATTAGTTAAATTATTATATCACATAAATGCAGATTTTTCAATATTTCCCCATCATTTATGCGCTGTGGTGCTGATTACTCCGGAAACGGTAATTCCCCGCCGTCATCCGGTTCCGGTTCTTCTTCCTGTTCTGCTGCCGGAGGGGCGGGCGGTGCGGCTGTCCGAACATCCGCGCCAAAGTAGGATTCCAGCAAATCCGTCGGGAGCATACCAACGCGCTTCTGCTCGTCCAACCAAGCCAAAAATTCCGGTGGCAATGGCAACTCCTTTATGAGCTGTGTGTGCCCTACGGCATCGTAGCATACATACTGCACGCTACCATCCATATTAAAGTGCATTGACGCGCCGTTGATACGGCGCGTTAATTGTTCCCACGCCCCGGCATACTCGTCGCCGTGGTCGCGATGATACTGCCACCACTGCTCCGGTGTCTGCGGTGCGGTTATCACCACATAGTCAGCAGCAAGCCACTTGTTCCGGTAGC
>JAZRAZ010000270.1:0-19534 GCA_045634825.1 Eubacteriales bacterium
ATCGGAAATGGTAACCAAAGTGTTGTTAAAGGTGGAACGGATATGTGCAGCTCCACGCTCAATATTCTTCTTGACACGGCGTTTACCGGTCGTCTTTTTAGCAGTAGCTTTTGCCATTTCTCATTCCCTCCTTACTTCTTCTTATTTGCCATGGTCTTTCTGGGACCTTTTCTTGTTCTTGCGTTGGTCTTGGAGCGCTGACCGCGTACAGGCAGGCTTCTCTTATGACGAGTACCTCTGTAACAACCAATCTCGATCAGACGCTTAATATCCATAGCGATATTTCTTCTCAGGTCACCCTCTACGGTATAACCGGCGTCAATGGCGTCTCTGATCTTAGCAACTTCATCCTCAGTCAAATCCTTTACTCTGGTATCAGGGTTGATGCCTGTGGCAGCAAGAATGTCGTTAGAAGACTTTCTGCCGATACCATAGATGTAGGTCAGACCGATTTCCACTCTCTTTTCGTTGGGTAAGTCTACACCAGCAATTCTAGCCATTTAATATATGCACCTCACTTATCCTTGTCTTTGTTTATGTTTGGGATTGGGGCAGATCACCATGATCTTGCCATGTCTTTTGATAACTTTGCACTTTTCGCAAATGGGTTTAACGGAAGGTCTTACCTTCATTGTCATTACCTCCTTAAAAGGTGGAGCATTACTTTGCTCTCCATATAATTCTGCCCTTTGTTAAATCATAGGGACTCATCTCCACAGTGACTTTATCACCGGGCAGGATCTTAATATAATTCATTCTCAGTTTACCACTGATGTGGGCTTGAATCTCGTAACCGTTGTCCAGACGAACGCGGAAGTTCGCACCAGGCATCGCTTCGGTTACAACGCCCTCCAGCTCAATCATATCCGATTTGGACACTTAGCTTTCCTCCTTAAATTGTTGAGTCGTATAAGGCCTTAGCAGTTTTAAAACCACATTGTTTGTCAACGGTTGGGGCAAATCGGCCTCGGCGATTTTTTCAAGATGCTTCAGCGACTTTAATTTGGGTCGCTGTACTTTGCGGCGCCTGCCGCAAACAATCTCTCCCCGTCCTCCCTCACAGGAAATCAAAAGAAAATATTTCCCTTTATCCTTTCCGGCAGTGGCACGAACGATATCTCCGACTTTCATTATTCACCCTCCGGATTTGTTAAAATTTCAAATCCGTCCGTATCAATATAAAATGTGTGTTCAAAATGGGCTGATAGTTTGCCGTCTGCGGTGCGGACGGTCCAACCGTCTTTACTGTCTACGATGACATCTTCCACACCGGCGTTGATCATCGGTTCAATGGCGATGGTCGTTCCTTTCATCAGACGCATACCGCGACCGGCGCGCCCGAAATTCGGAACACTGGGGTCTTCGTGGAGTGCGCGACCGATGCCGTGCCCCACAAAATCCTTGACAGTGGAATAACCAAACGAGGTTACATAACTGTCTACCGCGTTACCGATATCACCTAAACGAACACCCTCTTTTAAAAGCGAAGCCGCTTTATAGAGACTTTTCTCAGTGACCTCCATCAATTTTCTTGCCTCATCACTGATATTGCCAACTGCAAATGTCTTTGCCGTATCGCCGTGAAATCCGTCGATATACGCGCCGACATCTACGCTGACGATATCCCCCTCTTTGAGTAAAATCTGTTTGGAGGGAATTCCGTGAATAACAACATCGTTGACAGAAATGCACGCGCTTCCGGGAAAACCGCCATATCCTTTAAATGAAGGAATGGCACCGTGGGAACGGATATAGTCTTCAATGACTTTATCAAGTTCCAGTGTGGAGATGCCGGGGCATATGGCAACTTTTGCTGCCATAAGCGCGCCACCGGCAATCTTTCCCGCCAGCCGCATTTTGCGCGTGTCGGTCTCACTTTTTAAAATCAGCATTATTATGCCTCCAGCGCAGCGAGGACTTTTTTGGTAGTTTCCTCTACGCCTTGCTGACCGTCAACACTGACCAGTTTACCCTCAGCCTTATAAAAAGCCTTCAGCGGTTCAGTTTGTTGATGGTATACTTCCAAACGTTCCAACACGGTTTCGGGTTGGTCATCTTTACGGATAATCAACTGTTCACCGCACTTGTCACATTTGTCCCCTGCCTTACTGGGCAAGGACTCAATGTGAAAAGTCGCGCCACATTTGGGGCACACCCGTCTGCCACTCATACGGCGGATGATGACTTCATCATCTACCGCAATTTCGAGGCATTTGTCCAGTCCGAGTTCTGCTGCCTTGTAGGCTTCTGCTTGCGGAATGGTGCGGGGGAAACCGTCCAAAATGTAACCGTTTTCACAATCTTTGGCGGCAACGCGCTCCTTTACAAGAGCCACAACCGTATCATCATCCACCAGCGCACCGGCTTCGATGATAGATTGAACGCGTTTACCAAGTTCCGTCTGCTCTCTGACGGCGGCACGAATCATATCGCCGGTCGAGATTGCAGGGATATGATAGGTCTCACTGATTACCTTAGCCTGTGTGCCTTTACCGGCACCGGGAGCTCCTAATAATATCAGTTTCATACACTTCTCCTTATTCCAGGAAACCCTTGTAGTGACGCATTACCATCTGGCTTTCCAACTGTTGAACAGTTTCCAAAGCAACACCGACAACGATGAGCAAGGATGTTCCGCCGATTGCAAAAGAAGCAAATGCGGGATTTAAAGCCGACGCCAGTGCGGGCAGTGCCGCAATAATGCCAAGGAAAATGGCACCCAACAGGGTGATACGATTAAGAGTTTTGGTAATGAAATCAGAAGTCGGGCGGCCGGGACGAATACCCATAATAAAGCCACCGTTTTTCTTAAGATTGTTTGCTACTTCAATGGGGCTGAAGGTAATCATCGTATAGAAGTAGCTAAAGAATACGATGAGCAAGCACATACAAAGTGCATACAGCCAACCACCGCTGACCGCTGTGATTTTGTCAAACCATGTGTCTTTCAACTTGGGGAAGAAACTCACGATGGTAGAAGGCAACATCACAAAGGACTGAGCAAAGATGATCGGCAAAACGCCGGTCATATTGACTTTCAGCGGAATGTGTGTGTTCTGACCGCCATACATTTTGCGGCCAACCACTTTTTTAGCATATTGAACGGGGATTCTTCTCTCACCGTTGGTAATGAATACTACAAAGTAGATCATTACTAACATCAAAAGAATGATACCGAGCAATACCAAATCATTGGTCCATTTAAAGTTATTACCTGCGATATAGGAATAGCCTGACATAATCATATTGGGGCCGCTGGATACGATACCTGCAAAAAGAATGACGGAAATACCGTTGCCGATACCCTTTTCATTAATCTTTTCACCCAGCCACATAATGATCGCAGCACCTGCCGCAAAACTGAATACGATAACACAAGTTGCAAAGAAGTTATCTTCTTTTACAATGCCCTGTGCGTTTTTCAGAATGGTGTAATAACCAAATCCCAGCAGGAAAGAGAAAATGATAGTCAGATATCTGGTCCATCTATTCATAATCTTTTGTCCGGCTTCGGGGTCGTCCTTCATCTTACGCTCCAGTGCAGGAATGGCAACCATTAACAACTGCATAATAATGGAAGCGTTGATGTAAGGAGAAATGGACAGCGAAAACAGTGTTGCGCTGGACAGCGCGCCACCTGCCATAATATTCAGATAACCGAAAATATGGCCGCTTTGCGTATAGGTGTCAAAAAGAGTTGCCAGTTGGTCCTTGTCCAGAAACGGTACCGGAATGGCACAGCCCAGACGGAACACAACCAAAACAAACAGCGTAAAAAGAATCTTTTTACGAAGATCAGTAATCTTCCAAGCGTTTGCGAATACCTTAAACACCTTAGATCACCTCAACCTTTCCTCCGGCTGCTTCAATCTTTTCTTTTGCACCACTTGTAATTTTGTTTACTTTCACGGTCAGCGCCTTGTCGATGCTGCCGCTGCCGATGACTTTCAAGCCATCGTTGATACGAGGACCAAAACCAGCCTCACGAACAGCAGTGATATCCACCACGCTGTCAGCAGCAAATTTGTTCAGGTCGCTCAGGTTGATAACAACATAGGTCTTTGCAAAAATGTTGTTAAAACCTCTCTTGGGGAGTCTTCTTTGCAGGGGCATCTGGCCGCCTTCAAAACCGGGGCGAATGCTGCCGCCGGAGCGAGCCTTTTGACCCTTATGACCTTTACCGGAGGTCTTGCCATTACCGGAACCGGGGCCACGGCCAACACGGTTGGAACTGTGGGTAGAACCGGCTACGGGAGTAAGTTCATGCAGTTTCATTTCGGGACACCTCCTTATTATTCGGCTTCTACCTTAATCAGGTGAGAAATTTTCTTGATTTTTCCTTGGGTTGCCTTGTTGTCCGGCTGAACGGTGGTGTCACCAATCTTGCGCAGACCCAAAGCAAAGGCAGTTGCCTGCTGATCTTTCAGGGTGCCAATCAGACTTTTTACCAATGTAATTTTCATGATAAGCCCCTCCTTAACCCTTGATTTCAGCAACGGTCTTGCCTCTGAGAGTTGCAACTTCAGCTGCATTCTTCAGAGAAGCCAAACCATTGATGGTAGCATTTACGACATTGCGCTGATTTCTGGAGCGCAAAGCCTTGGTACGAATGTTCTTGATACCAGCCATCTCAACAACGGCACGAACTGCGCCGCCTGCGATAACACCGGTACCTTCAGCAGCCGGCTTCATGATAACCATGGAAGCGCCGAACTTGCCGACAACATCGTGGGGAATGGTAGTGCCGTTCAAAGAAACGGTAACAATGTTTTTCTTTGCATCTTCGATGCCCTTACGGATTGCTTCGGGAACCTCAGCGGCCTTGCCCAAACCTACGCCGACATGGCCATTGCCATCACCAACAACGATCAAAGCGGAGAATTTCATAATTCTACCACCCTTTACGGTCTTGGATACACGGTTAAGGGAAACAACTTTTTCTTGCATCTCGACTGCACTTGCATCAAATTTAGTCATAACTTTTTCTCCTTAACTTAAAATTCAAGTCCGGCTTCGCGGGCACCGGCTGCGAGTTCTGCAACACGGCCGTGATACTGATAACCGCCTCTGTCAAAAACGATGGTCTTAATGCCTTTTGCAAGAGCGCGCTCTGCAATCATAGTACCAACCTTTTTGGCAGCTTCTTTGTTACCACCGGTCATACCGAAATCTTTTTCGGAAGTAGAGGCAGCAACCAAAGTAACGGCGTTAACATCATCAATAATCTGTGCATAAATGTGCTTGGTAGAGCGATACACAGACAATCTCGGACAAGCAGGAGTGCCGGAAATTTTGCCGCGGACTCTTCTATGTTTTCTAAGTCTGGTTTTCTTAAGCATATTTCGTTCCTTCCTTTCTTATCCTTATTTACCCTTACCGGCCTTGCCTTCTTTGCGTCTGATGACTTCGTCAGAGTAGCGGATACCGGAGCCCTTGTAGGGTTCGGGAGCTCTCTTAGCGCGTACATTAGCAGCAAACTGGCCGACCAGTTGTTTGTTGGAACCGCTGATTACAACGGTATTGGGATCGGTTACTTCAATAGTAATGCCCGGCACCGCTTCGATTTCGACGGGGTGGGAATAACCCAGGTTCATTACCAGTTTCTTACCCTGAAGTTGTGCTCTGTAACCTACACCGCTGATTTTGAGTTCTTTCTTGTAGCCGGTAGTCACGCCCTCGATCATATTAGCGATCAGAGTACGAGTGAGACCGTGCAGAGAACGATGCTCTTTGACATCGGAAGGACGGGTTACCAGAACCTCAGCACCCTCAACCTTGATGGTCATATCGGAGTGCATAGGAGCGCTCAGGGTTTCTTTGGCACCTTTAACGGTGACAATATTCTGCTCATCCACCGTAACGGTAACACCGGCGGGGATAGCAATCGGTTTTCTTCCTATTCTCGACATATTCTTTTACCTCTCTTACCAAATAAACGCAAGAACTTCGCCGCCGATGTTGAGCTTGCGAGCTGCTTTACCGGTCATAACGCCCTTGGAGGTGGATACGATAACGGTACCCAGACCCTTCATAACCTGAGGCATATCCTCACAAGAGGAGTAAATTCTCAGACCGGGCTTGGAAATTCTCTTAAGACCTTGAAGGATGCGGCTCTTGCCTGCACCGTACTTCAAAGTGATAACGATTTTGCCCTGCACACCGTCTTCAACGAGTTCTACATTTTTAACATAGCCCTCATCGAGAAGGATTTGGCAGATAGCCATTTTCATTTTGGAAGCAGGAACTTCAACTGTTTCATGCTTAGCGCTGTTAGCATTTCTCACACGAGTCAGCAGGTCTGCGATGGGATCTGTAATTTGCATATTGTCTTCCTCCTTACCAGCTTGCTTTCTTTACACCCGGAATCTGACCCTTATAAGCCAGTTCACGGAAGCAAATTCTGCAGATGCCGTAGTTTCTCAGATATGCGTGCGGTCTGCCGCAGATCTTGCATCTGTTATACTCACGTGTAGAGAATTTTTGAGCTTTTTGTTGTTTTAAAATCATAGATTTTTTAGCCATTTAAAATTCCCTCCTTACTTTGCAAAGGGAGCGCCCATCATGGTGAGCAACTCTTTTGCTTCTTCGTCAGTAGTAGCGGTAGTGACAAAGCAAATTTCCATACCGCGAATCTTATCGATCTTGTCGTACTCGATTTCAGGGAAAATCAACTGCTCGGTAACGCCGAAGGCATAGTTGCCTCTGCCGTCAAAACCGTTGGGGTTGATGCCGCGGAAGTCGCGTACACGAGGCAAAGCAACATTGAAGAGTCTATCCATAAACTCATACATATTCTCGCCTCTCAAGGTAACCTTCTGACCGATAACCTGACCTTCACGAAGTTTGAAGTTTGCAACGCTCTTTCTTGCCTTGCAATCTACCGGAGTCTGACCGGTGATAACGGAAAGGTCATTTCTGACAGCTTCAATTACCTTGGAATTGTCCTTAGCTTCACCGCAACCGACGTTTACAACGATTTTGGTGAACTTAGGAATCTGCATTGTGCTCTTGTACTCAAACTTTTTCATCAGAGCAGGAGCAACTTCTTTAGTATAGTATTCTTTTAATCTAGCCATTGTAACTTACTCCTCCTCAATTAAAATGTTTCGCCGCAGTCTTTGTTTTTGCAAACGCGGACTTTGGTGCCGTCCTCCAAAGTCTTATAACCGACTCTGGTGGGCTGTTTGCACTTGGGGCAGATAACCTGAACTTTGCAGGCATACAGAGGACCCTCTGCTTCGATTCTGCCACCGGTCTCACCTTGACGGCGAGGCTTTACGTGCTTGGTAACGATGTTGGCTTTCTCAACGATTACCTTTCCTTCCTTGGGAGAAACCTCCAGGACTTTACCGGTCTTGCCCTTAGACTTACCGGAGATAACCATTACAGTATCGCCTTTTTTGATGTTTAATTTACTCATTTTAGCGTCCCCCTTACAGTACCTCGGGAGCAAGAGATAAGATTTTCAAAAACTCTTTTTCTCTCAACTCTCTGGCAACCGGCCCAAAGATACGGGTGCCTTTCGGGTTTTTATCTTCACCTACGATGACCGCTGCGTTCTCATCAAAACGAACACAGGTGCCGTCTGCTCTCTTAACGCCCTTCACCGAGCGAACGATAACAGCCTTTACGACATCGCCTTTTTTGACGTTGCCGCCGGGAGCTGCCTTCTTAACAGAACAAACGATAACATCGCCGATGTTAGCATATTTTCTTCTTGTGCCGCCCAGAACACGAATGCACATCAGTTCTTTTGCACCGGTGTTGTCGGCAACTTTCAGAAAAGTCTGTTGTTGAATCACGACTTTATCCTCCTATAATCATTAAGGTAACTTAGTTTCTTACTTAGCCTTCTCGATGATGCGAACCAGTCTCCAGTTCTTATCCTTGGACAGCGGTCTGGTTTCCATAATCTCTACGGTATCACCGATGCCGCACTCATTGTTCTCATCGTGGGCCTTCAACTTTAAGGTTGTTTTAATAACCTTTTTATATAAAGGATGCTTTACATTGTCAGCAATCGCAACAACGATGGTCTTATCCATTTTATCGCTGACTACCTTACCAACGCGTTTTTTTCTAAGTGCTCTTTCCATTGCAATTTACTCCTTTCACAAAAAGTTATTTACTTTCCTTGAGTTGATTTTCGCGAAGAATGGTGTTCACTCTGGCAATATCTTTCTTAACAGCAACAATTCTCTGGGGATTGTCCAGCTGGTTGGTGCTGTGCTGGAACTTCAAATGAAAAAGCTCCTCTTTCAGATCTGTGAGTTTCTGAGTCAACTCTTCAACGCTCATATCTCTTACTATATTAGCTTTCATTCTCATTCACCGTCTTTCTTGATAAACTTGCACTTAATGGGAAGCTTGTGAGCAGCAAGTCTCATAGCTTCTCTTGCCATTTCTTCAGAAACGTCTGCAACCTCAAAGAGGACTCTGCCGGGTTTTACAACGGCTACCCAATACTCAGTAGCACCTTTACCGGAACCCATGCGGACTTCAGCGGGTTTCTTGGTTACGGGTTTGTCAGGAAATACCTTGATCCAAACACGACCGCCTCTTTTGAGATATCTGGTCATCGCAATACGGGCTGCCTCGATCTGATTGTTGG
The DNA here is from genome assembly GCA_045634825.1 of Eubacteriales bacterium. Lineage (GTDB taxonomy): Bacteria > Bacillota > Clostridia > Oscillospirales > QAKW01 > Firm-08. Next base: position 8,612 of record JAZRAZ010000270.1, read on the forward strand.
TAATCCAACAAGGCTCGGTGGCAACCAGACCGAAATCACCATAAGCAACCTTGTTACCTCTGGTGGCTTTACCGGTCATACGACCTCTTTGTACTTTTCTGTATTTTGTTCTCTTAGGAATTAACATTACTTGTTGCCTCCTTTCTTAGCGGAAGCCTTTGCGGAAACGCTGAGGACCTCACCCTTGTAGATCCAGACCTTAACACCGATTTTACCATAAGTGGTATTGGCTTCTGCGAAACCGTAATCAATGTCAGCTCTCAGGGTCTGCAGCGGAATGGTACCCTCATGATAACTTTCACTTCTGGCAATTTCAGCACCGTTCAGACGGCCTGCAACCATAACCTTAATACCCTTGGCACCGGTTTTCATGGTTCTGCCGATAGCCTGCTTGGTAGCACGGCGGAAAGCAATTCTCTTTTCGAGTTGTTGAGCAATGTTCTCGGCAACCAACTGGCTGTCGGTATCAACATTCTTAACCTCAACAATATTGATGTTGACCTTTTTACCGGTCATTTTGCAAAGTTGAGCCTTGAGTTTCTCGATCTCGGCGCCGCCGCGACCGATTACCAGACCGGGCTTTGCACAGTAGAGATGAACGCGAACATTGTTACCGGAACTGTCACGCTCGATTTCAATCTTCGGTACACCTGCACTGTAAAGTTTTTTCTTCAGGAAAACTCTGATTTCGTGGTCTTCCTTAATCATATCTCCGGTCAGAGAGTCATTGACGATCCAACGGGAGTCCCAGTTTTTAATTACGCCGACGCGCAGGCCGTGCGGATTTACTTTTTGTCCCATTAACTTAACCCTCCTTCTCCTCTAATACGATGGTAACATGAGAAGTTCTCTTGTAAATTCTGAATGCTCTTCCCTGTGCTCTGGGCTGGATTCTCTTGAGAATCGGGCCTGCACCGCAAAGTGCTTCCTTTACATACAACTTGCTTACATCCATACCAAAGTTGTTCTCAGCATTGGCCATAGCACTCTTCAGGAGTTTGGCCAAAGGAGTGGCGGCAGCCTTGGGAGTGTTGTTGAGCACTGCCATGGCGTAGCCTGCCGGCTTGTTGCGAATCAAATCCAGAACAACACCGACTTTGCGAGGAGAGATTCTTAAATGTTTCAGTTCTGCTTTAGCTTGCATTATTATTATCCTCCCTCTTACTTACTGGTTTTAGAGCCGGCGTGGCCTCTGAAAGTTCTGGTGGGTGCGAACTCACCGAGCTTATGATCGATCATGTCTTCTGTGACATATACCGGCACGTGTTTTCTACCGTCATGAACGGCGATGGTGTGACCTACAAATTCCGGAAAGATGGTAGATGCTCTGGACCAAGTCTTGAGAACTCTCTTCTCACCGGACTCATTCATAGCCTGAATGCGTGCAAATAATTTGGGGTCAACAAAAGGTTGCTTTTTTAAGCTTCTGCCCATGTTCTTACTCTCCTTCCGTTATTATTTAGCGTTTCTGCGTCTTACGATGAACTTATTGGACTTTGCTTTCTTGGAGCGAGTCTTATAGCCCAAGGTAGGTTTGCCCCAAGGAGTCATAGGACCGCTACGACCGATGGGAGCTCTACCTTCACCACCACCGTGGGGGTGATCGCAGGGGTTCATAACGGAACCGCGAACAGTAGGACGAATACCCATATGACGCTTTCTACCGGCTTTACCGATAGAAACGTTGGAGTGGTCACCATTGGAGAGAACACCGATGGTTGCTTTGCACTCCAGACGAACCATTCTAACCTCACCAGAGGGGAGGCGAACCTGAGCGTAACCGTTTTCTTTAGCCATCAACTGTGCATAAGCACCAGCGGAACGAACCAACTGAGCGCCCTTGCCGGGATACAACTCAACGCAACTGATAACGGTACCTACCGGAATGGCTTTCAGCGGCAAGCAGTTGCCGGGCTTAATGTCGGCATCTTGGCTGCTGATAACAGTGTCGCCAATCTTGATGTCTGCAGGAGCCAGGATGTATGCCTTTTCACCGTCGGTGTACTCAATCAAAGAAATGAATACGGTACGGTTGGGGTCATACTCGATGGTCTTAACAGTAGCAGGTACATCCAGTTTGTTACGCTTGAAATCAATGATTCTGTACTTTTGTCTGTTGCCGCCGCCCTGATGACGAACGGTGATTCTGCCGTAGCTGTTTCTGCCGGAGTGTTTTTTCTTACCTTCCAGCAAGCTGCGCTCGGGAGCAACTTTGGACAGACAGGAGTAATCAACGTTGCTCATCTGTCTTCTTGCAGGGGTTGTAGGTTTATAAGTTTTAACTGCCATTGTCTACTTCCTCCTTACATCATACCGTCGAAGAACTCAATGGTCTTGGAGTCTTCGGTCAATTTAACATATGCTTTCTTGCGATCAGCGCGGAAGCCCTTGTGGACACCCATTCTCTTTTCCTTACCGGAAATGTTCATAATGGTGACCTTCTCAACCTTTACGCCGAAAATTGCTTCGCAAGCGTTTTTAACCTCGGTTTTGTTGGTGTCAACCGCAACCTCGAAAACATAGGTCTTATCGTTTGTCATCTTCATCATGGATTTCTCGGAGATGACAGGCTTTTTAATTACATCATAGGGAGTTTTCATTATGCATAGACCTCCTCGAGTTTCTTAACAGCATCGACGGTCAGCACCAAGGTATCAGCCTTGAGTACATCATACACGTTCATGCTGCAGACAGGAGCAGTGTTTACGCCGGGGATGTTGGCAGCGCTCTTAACGAAGCACTTGTTTACATCAGCAGATACAAACAGAGCGTTCTCAATGTTCAAAGCGCCCATCATAGCAACAACTGTCTTTGTCTTGTATTCTTCCATATTCAGAGCATCCAGAACAATCAGCTTGCCCTCTGCCAATTTAGCAGACAGTGCGGACTTGATAGCCAACTTCTTAACCTTGCGGTTCATGCTCATACGATAATCTCTGGGCTTGGGAGCGAATACGATACCGCCGTGTGTCCATTGAGGAGCACGGATGGAACCTTGTCTGGCACGACCGGTACCCTTTTGTCTCCAGGGCTTAATGCCGCCGCCGGAAACTTCTGCTCTGGTCAGTGCACTCTGAGTGCCTTGACGCTGAGCTGCGAGGTAATTTACCACAGCCATATGCAGAGCAGCTTCGTTTACTTCGATAGCAAATACAGCATCATTGAGTGTCAGTGTGCTGACTTCCTCACCGGCCATATTCAATACTTTAATATCAGCCATTGTAGTTTACCTCCTTCTTAACCTACTTTTACTGTGCTCTTAACGGTGACCACACTGCCCTTAGGACCGGGGATAGCACCCTTAATAACCAGCAAATGATTTTCAGTGTCGACCTTTACGATGTCCAGATTCTGAACGGTCACGCGAACAGCGCCCATGTGACCGGGCATCTTCTTACCCTTGAAGATTCTGGAGGGAGAAGAACAAGCGCCCATAGAACCTGCGTGACGATGAACGGGACCGCCACCATGAGTCATGGGAGTACGGTGACCGCCGTATCTCTTGATGGTACCGGCATAACCTTTACCCTTAGAGATACCGGTGACATCAACGCTCTCGCCTGCGGCAAAAGTGTCAACATCCACGATGTCGCCAACATTCATATTTGCAGCATCTTCCAGACGGAACTCTCTGAGCACCTTCTGCAGATCTACACCGGCTGCTTTAAAGTGACCTTGCAGAGGCTTGGTGGCATGCTTCTCTTTGAGAGCGCCGTAGCCCAGCTGAACACTGTTGTAGCCGTCTTTTTCTTCGGTCTTCTTTTGAACTACCACACAGGGACCGGCCTGAATGACAGTGACCGGAATTACGCGACCCTGTTCGTCAAAAACCTGGGTCATACCGATCTTCTTACCGATAATACCTTTTTTCATTTACATTTCCTCCTTTGGTATTGGTTGAGTTTCTCAACTTGCCTTTATTTCGTGATATGATCACAAAAGGTATTTACAACTTACTTTTGCTGACTTACAGCTTGATTTCAATGTCTACGCCGGCGGGCAACTCCAGATTACCGATAGCTTCCGCAGTTTTGGCAGTAGGCTTGAGAATGTCGATCAGTCTCTTGTGAGTTCTTCTCTCAAACTGCTCACGGCTATCCTTATACTTATGAACAGCGCGCAGAATGGTGATGATCTCTTTGTCGGTAGGCAGCGGAATAGGACCGCTTACAGTAGCGCCGGTTCTCTTGGCGGTATCCAAGATTTTCTCAGCAGCCTGATCTACCAGACCGGCCTCGTAGCCTTTGATTCTGATTCTGATTTTGTTTCTCTGTTGCATCTCGTTTTTCCTCCTTATTTATTTATGCACGATGGGAAGGGGTAACGATGGGTCGAAATTTTCTTTCCACGCGGCCTGGTGTTTCACACCTGTCCGAATAAAAAGCCGGATGAAAATCCGGGTCAAGAGAGCTTTTTTGAGCTTATCGGGCACGCCCGACAGTTCTCGGCACTCAGTAAGACTTTTCGTTTTCGCTCGGTTTCTACCGCAAAAAGCGGTGTTTCTTTTGGTGCGAAAAGAGCGAAACAGACTCTTTTCACTCCATCTGACACAACCGAACATACTCAGCAGAAATTCCCTATCTCAGCCGCAAACCGTTGCAACCCAAGGGTTTGACGGGTGGATAGCCACCTCCTGCTTCAACGCAGCCCAAACTCATGCCTTATAATGATACTATAAAACATTTTAAAAAGCAAGTATTTTTTTCATTTTTTTCAAAAAATTTTTGTTGGTTTTTTACAAAAAAATTCCATCAATTTTGTGCAATACAGATACTTGTGTTTTAGCCAAAACTCGTCACAAGATATAGTATTTATCCCTATATATAAATAAGGAAGAAATTTTTTCTCTATTGCACCACAAAAATAATTATGTTATTATGAAATAAAGAAAAGAGGTAATGCTATGTTTCCGAAAATGAGAAGACCGGGGCAACAACTCCCCCAAAAAGAGTGTATCGACATTTTAGAAAACGGCTCCCACGGGGTGCTTGCCCTGATGGGTGAGAACGGCTATCCGTACGCCCTGCCCCTAAGTTATGTTTACAGTGAAGGAAAACTCATCTTTCACGGTGCCGACACAGGTTATAAGGTAGCGTGCCTTCAAAACTGCGACAGGGTTTCCTTTTGCGTGGTGGACAAGGACGATGTAGATGCCGAACACTACACCACCCGTTACCGCAGCGTGATTGCCTTCGGCAAAATCAAAATGCTGACCGACTTTGGCGAGGAGATGATAAAACTTATGATGCCCCTTGCCGCCAAATACCGCCCCGGTGCTGACAACGCTACCCACCGCCAAGCCATTCATAACGAAAAGATAGGGTTGTGCGTTTATGTAATGGACATTGAACATTTGACCGGAAAAACAGCAAAATAATTTGTATGTCAAAAGCCACCCGAAAGGGTGGCTTTTTGATTATCTTAATGTAATGCCCATCGTGTATTCCAGTTTTTTAAGAATCTTGTTTACATAGCCGTCCAGTTCCTCGCCGGTAAAGGCGTGGTCAGTGGGCGCAAAGGTGAGAGAAAATGCCATACTCTTTTTGCCTTCTCCGATTTTTTCACTGCGGAATATGTCAAACAGTTCAACGCTTGAGAGGAATTTGCAACCCGACAGAATTGCCTTTTGTACCTCACCACAGGTAAATTTCTCGTCCACAATCAAAGCCAGGTCGCGCTGTTCGGTGACAAACTTGCTCAAAGGACGATAGGTAAGGCTTTGCGACGGCATCGTCTTTAAGAGTTGATAGTCCAGTTCGGCTACAAAGAGTGCCCTGTCAAACGCCAGTTCGTCACAAATTTCGTGACTGACGGCACCCATCACGCCGACAATTTGTTCATTACAAATGATTTCAGCGCAGATGCCGGGGTGGAGATAGGGGCGCAAAGCGGCACGGTATTCAAAGGCAAGCCCCATCTGCTCGGCAACCGCTTCGGTGGCGGCTTTAAAGGTGAAGAAGTCTTCCCCGTCGCCAAAAGCACTGATAGAGAGTTTTTTATGCTCCACAGGGTAAGCGCTCAGCGGTAAAGATTCCGCCTCAAAGACATTGGCAATTTCAAAGAATCTGCCCTTCATATTGCCGCGGCGCAGGTTTCTGACGGCGGCACGAATCATAGAGGGTACCAGCGTGGTGCGCATCAGCGACAAATCCTCACTGATGGGATTACAGATGCGAATTGCCTTTCTCTCGGGCGCATCCTCGCGCAATTTGATTAAATCAAGGTCAGCGGGAGAGAAAAAGCTGTAAAAGATAGATTCGTAATATCCTTGGTCGCACAAAGCATTTTTGAGTGCCAGTTCCGCTTTTTGCTCGGGCGTTCTGCCGCCGGCAGTCACCGCCGCCGAGGGCAAAAAGGTGGGTTTGATATGCTCATAACCGTAGGAACGAATCAACTCCTCGGCAATATCCTGTTCGTGTGCATCAATATCTTCGCGCCAGGCAGGCACCATCACACGCAAGGTATCTCCCACAATTTCAGGCGCAAAGCCGAGTGCGGAGAGATGCTTCAGCACCGCCTTTTCGGGAATTTCAATGCCCAATACCGCATAAATTTTACTAAGACTTAAGGTCAGCGGTTTTGCCTCGTAACTCTCGGCAACGCTTGCCTCATCCTTACTGGAGGAAACGGTACCGCAACCCAGTGTTTCAATTAAATTGAGCGCTCTTGCCATACCCAGACCCGTGGTATAGGCATCCACACCCTTTTCAAAGCGGGCAGAAGAATCAGAACTCTGGCCGAGCGCTCTGGAGGTGCGACGAATATTGTCACGCGCAAATTTGGCGGCTTCAAAAAGTACCTCTTTGGTGTCCTCGGTAATTTCGGAATTGAGTCCGCCCATAATACCTGCCAGTGCTACCGGCTTTTTGCCGTCGCAAATCACAAGGTTTTCATTTGTTAAAGTGAATTCTTTTTCGTCGAGGGTGACGATTTTTTCTCCCTTTTCGGCACGGCGGACAACAATTTTGTTTTCCTCCAACTGACGAAGGTCAAACGCGTGCATCGGCTGACCAAACTCTTTGAGAACATAGTTGGTGATATCCACTACATTGGAAATAGAGTTGATGCCGACCAGTGCCAATCGTCTTCTCATCCACGCGGGAGAGGGAGCGATGGTAATATCGCTGACATAATGACCTATATAACGAGGACAAAGGTCACTTGCAAGCACATTTACCGAAAAATCAATGGTTTTGCCGCTTTCATTATAAGAAAGGTCGGGCATTTTAAAGGGTTTATCCAAGGCGGCGGCAACCTCACGGGCAATACCGACGATACTTTGACAATCGGGGCGGTTGGCGGTGATGGCAATATCAAAAATCCATTCGTCCAGACCCACGATTTCCTTTACATCGGTGCCAAGTGCACTGTCCTGCGGCAATTCCAAGAGTCCACAGTAGCCTGCGCCTTCATATAAATCTTCACTTAGTCCGATTTCGATGCCCGAACAAAGCATACCGTTTGACTCCACGCCACGCAGTTTTCCTTTTTTGATGGTCATTACGCCTTCAATGGTAACGTGGTCACGCGCCGTTGCATAAACGGTCGCGTCGGGCAGGGCAACGGGATATACTCCGCCCGCTTTTACATTATCAGCCCCACAACAAATCTGATGGGTGCCCTTTTCTCCGCAATCTACCTGACAAATATGCAGATGGGTATCGGGAATCGGCTCCAGCGAGAGCACTTTGCCCACAACAACGCCGCTGATGTCCGCGCCAAGTTCGGTCAACTGCTCTACTTCAAAACCCACATCAAATAATTTTTTCTCCAATTCCTGCGGAGTGATATCAATGTCTACATATTCTTTCAACCAACTCAGTGGTGCCAGCATTTCTATTCCTCCCTACTTCTTAAACTGCTGAGCAAATCTGGTGTCAGATTCATACAGCGCTTTGATGTTATTAATACCGTATTTGAGCATAGCAATTCTCTCTACACCCATACCAAAAGCAAAGCCCGAATACTCATCGGGGTCAATGCCGCAGTTTTCCAGTACATGACGGTTGACAACGCCTGCCCCCAGCACCTCAATCCAGCCTGTGCCCTTGCACAGTTTGCATCCCTTGCCGCCGCAAGCAAAGCAACTCACATCAACCTCTACGCTCGGCTCGGTAAAGGGGAAATAGGAGGGGCGCAGTCTGGTGCTGACGCCCTCACCGAAAATCTTTTGAGAGAAAGTGTCCAGCATACCCTTTAAGTCGCAAAGAGTAATGCCTTTATCCACCACCAATCCCTCCATCTGATGAAACATCGGGGAATGGGTGGCATCATCATCGGAACGGAACACCTTGCCGGGAGAGAGCATTTTGATGGGCGGTTTACCCTGCTCCATCGCGTGAATCTGCCCTGCGGAAGTCTGTGTTCTGAGCAAAAACTCCTCGCTCAGATAAAAGGTGTCCTGCATATCACGAGCAGGATGGTCCTCGGGAGTATTGAGAGCGGTAAAATTATAATAATCATTTTCAATCTCTCTGCCCTCTAAAATCTCAAAGCCCATACCGGCAAAAATGTCAATCAGTTCCCCTACGACAATGGTATTGGGGTGCAATCCGCCCGTCGTAACCTTTTTGGCAGGACAGGTCACGTCAACACGCTCGCGCTCGTTCTTTGCCGCCAGTTCTTTTTCTTTTACGCGTGCCTCTGCCGCCTCAAACTGCGCCATCGCCCAGTTTTTGACTTCATTGACCACCTTGCCCATTTCGGGGCGCTTTTCGGGGGGCACATCTTTCATTCCCTTCATCAGTGCAGGGATTTTGCCCTCTTTGTTGTCCAGATACTTTTTGCGAAATTCATACAGTGCCTCACCGGTAGAAAACGAACCGATCTGCGCCTCAATTTCCGCTTTGATTAAACGGATTTGTTCCTCCATATATCTTAAACTCCTTTCGTCTTTTACAAAATAAAAAACCTTCCGCCCGACAAACAGGGCGAAAGGCAAAAAACTTTCCGTGTTACCACCTGAATTTCTGCCCGCAGGCAGACACTCGACAAATCTATAACGGGACTCAACCGTGCAGGACTACTTTTCTTTCCCCCTGCCGACTCCAAAGCGAAACGCCCTTTTCCCTGCCCTTCTCTCCGCTTACAGCCGATGACGGAGATTCTCTTTAAAGGCACTCTGAGAAACAGCACTCTTTTTCAACATCTTTATTTACTTTATAAGTATATCATATATTTTAAAATTTGCAACCATTATTTTTACTGAATTTGCCCGACTTGCATTTTTGGAGAATTATGGTATAATGATTATAGTACTTTTGATTTCGAGGTGATTTATGAGAGAGAAAAAACTCAAAATTTTATCCTACATATATTTATCTGTTGCGGCAGTTAATCTCATTATTTGCATATGGAATGTCATCATTTGCGGTCTGTTTGCCCCGGCGGTCGATATCAAGGGCGGTATCGGAATTGCAATGGTTTGTACGCTGGCTTTACTGGCACAGTGCTTCTTACTCTGCCGCATCGGTCTGGAAATGCGTAAAAAATTTACCGCCAAAACCTTTAAAACAATGCTGGCATTACTCGCCGTCAGTTTGTTTTCCCTGATATTTTTACTGATCGGGCAATACAATGTAATTCCCGCACTTCTGGGATGTACCCTGCCGATTGTTACCCTGTTCTTTATAAAATAAGTTGCGTGAAAACGCAACTTTTTTATTTACACGACTCGTTTCGACCTTTTATGCGATTGACAGTTTTTGGCATTTCAGTTATACTGAAAGCAACTGACACGGAAGGGTGAAAAAATATGGAACGTCTAAAACAGTTGCGGCATTTGCGCCGCTTGACACAGGTGGAAGTATGCCGCGCCATTGATTGTCCGCGCCCCCTGTACGCTCTGATGGAGCAAGGAAAAATCGCACCGGGAGAAAAGGAACTTGCCGCCCTTGCCAAACTTTATAATGTTTCCACACAATATTTGCAAAGGATGTAAAAAATGATTCAACTGATTAAAAATGATACCTGCGCCCTCATTGATACCGAGGGTGCCCAGTTAATTGCTCTATATAAGGGAGAACACAATCTTTTGTGGGGCAGAGACCCTGCCGTCTGGGCGCAAAGCGCACCGCTTTTATTTCCCATCTGCGGCAGACTCAGAGAAAACACCTACTATCATAACGGACACGCCTACTCGATGCAACCGCACGGCTTTGCCAAACAGAGTTTGTTTACGGTCAAAACACAAAGCAAGCAAAGCGTTACCCTGTCGATTGTTGACAATGAGCAAACACACATGTGTTACCCCTTTTCTTTTGAATTTTCCGTTACCTATACATTGTCGGACAATGAACTGAAAATTGAGTTTACCGTCGCCAATGGCTCGGATGAGCCGTTGCCGTTTTCACTGGGCGGTCATTGGGGATTTGCGCTGGAGGAGAGCATTGAAGGCTATTCTCTGCAATTTGATGCGCCCGTAACACTAAAGCGCGAAATACTGGACGGCGCCTTTATTTCAGGGCAAACCGAGCAACTTGCCACCAACGGCAACACCCTGCCCTTGAGTTATCACATCTGTGATAATGATACCTGGGTGATACGAAACGCCCCCCGCGCCTGCACGCTTTACAAGGGGGAGCAAAAGGTGGTGCAACTGGAGTATCCCGATTCTCCGCATCTGCTGATATGGACCAAACCCGACGCCCGCTTTGTATGTCTGGAGCCTTGGAACGGTATGCCTGACGGCAAAGAAAGCACAGAACTAAAGGTCAAAGACTCCATCTGTCTGGCAAAACCTAACAAGTCGGAGGCCAAGCGGTCTTAGGAAGACAACATATTAGGACAACTCCTTGGCTCACAGAACGACATGGCTACGATCCGACTTGCTTTGTATGTCTGGAGCCTTGGAACGGTATGCCTGACGGCAAAGAAAGCACAGAACTAAAGGTCAAAGACTCCATCTGTCTGGCAAAACCTAAC
>JAZRAZ010000271.1:0-1827 GCA_045634825.1 Eubacteriales bacterium
GAAAGCCCTTTGAGGGCTTTTTGTAATAGTTGCCGACCACGACGGCGGCACCCCGAAAAATTATATATAATATATTATCTGAAAAAATCCAAGAGCCGACACAGAATATATAATATACAATCTGGATCCCGAAATTATATATAATATATTTTCAAAAAGCTCTTGACTTCGTGCGCTCAAGGTGATATAATACTATCAGAAAGAAACAAGGGGGACATCAAAATGAACAACATCATCAATGACGCTATGGCGAACGGGCTGGACTGGGACATCTTCGAGACCGAGGTCGGCAATACCTGCGTTCAGGTGTTCTATAACAACTATTACTATGTGGAATACGAGTTCTGCGGTGACGCGCTCGTGGGATGCTGGGAGCATCAAATCCACTAAAAATATATTATTTTTCCCGAGAAAAAACGCTTGACAAGCACCGCACAATGTGCTATAATACATACAGAAAGAAACAAGGAGGACAAAAAAATGTTCGCAACTAAAATCAACAACATCCCCGAGACCGCAAAAGCCTATCCCTTCATCGTCGCCCAGTTCGACGAGGACACCAAGACCCTCTGGTACTACGGCGCATACAAGACCATCGAAAAGGCGCAGGAAGCCGCCCGCTCCGAGTATTGCCACAACGGCATCGTCTTCTACAATGTGTAAAAAAGGGCGCAAGCCCTTTTTTATTGCGTCGCCGTGATATACGATATAATATATAATATACCCGAAATTTTGTATATTATATATTATATGAAAAATCGGCTCGAAGCGCAGATAATATATAATATACTATTTGAATCCCAAAATAATATATTATATATAATGCAAAAAAAGTATTGCAATTTTCGGAAAAAGTGATATAATACTTATAGAAAGACAAAAGAAAGAGGTAAACCAAAATGAAAGTCACCCTTTACACCATCACCAATGAAAAGAATAACCTTCTCGCCAACTGCAACGCCAAAATGGCGGCATCCTTCCTTGAAATGTATTGCGGTTTTACTGCAAGCGAAGCCCTTGCCACGGTCAAGGCAATTCCCGCCAATGATATGGCAAAATACACAGTTACGGAAACGACAAGGACAGCCAAAAAAATAATCATTGAAAAATGGGTTTTTGATGGCGAAAACTTCATTGACTAACAAGGGCGCAAGCCCTTTTTCTTTTTCGCCATTCAAATAATATATTATATATAATGCAAAAAAGGTATTGCAATTTTCGGAAAAGGTGATATAATACTTATAGAAAGACAAAAGGAGAGCAAAACAATGAAAATCACCACCACCTACATCCGTTACTACTTCGACCGTGGCGAATGGAGAATGACAAAAAGCGGAATCGTGCTCCGCACTGGCAGAGGGCTGGACAGCGCAATCGCCGCAGAAAAAGAGCTCAAAGCCGCAAAAATCCCCGTGCGCTTCCTGTTCATCGAGGGCTGAAAAGCCCTCAACGGGCTAAAAAATATATTATTTTTTCCGAGAAAAAACGCTTGACAAGTACCAAATAATCTGCTATAATAAAGCCAGAAAAAGACAAGGAGGACAGAAAAATGAAGGCAAGGAACGCAAGCGAGGAAAAGGTGCTCGAGATGGTACGCGATGGCAAGACCCTGCGGGGCGAGGCGTTCGAACTGTGGCTCGAAATGTCACTCCGAGAGCTCGAGGAGCGGGAGGCAAAATAAAACAAAAAGTAATAATCCTCGACCTCGGTCGGGGGACCCCGAAAAATTATATATTATATATTATATGAAAAATTGGCGCGAGGCGCCGAGAATATATAATATACAATCTCGATCCCGAAATAATATATTATTTTTTTTTGAAAAAA
>JAZRAZ010000272.1:0-4480 GCA_045634825.1 Eubacteriales bacterium
ATGGCGCATATGGACACCATCGGACTGATTGCCACCTCTGTAAATGAAAAGGGATTTTTGAAGGTTGCCGCCGTAGGTGCGGTGGATGCCTGCCAGGCAATTCACCGTAGTATTGTGTTTGAAAACGGCGTCAAGGGCGTACTGTTTTGCGGCGGTGAAGTGAGCAAAGACACGAAACTGTCGGATTGCTATGTTGACATTGGTGCGCGCAGTAAGGGACAAGCGCTGGAATTGGTGCCCATCGGGACAACCGCTCGCTTTGTCGGTGAGGTTCTCACACAAGGCGATAATATTATCGCACCGACACTTGACAATCAGATTGGTTGTCTTGTACTGCTGGAAACCGCAAAAAAACTCAAAGAAACACCGCACGATGTTTATTTTGTCTTTACCACCCAAGAAGAAGTCGGCTTGCGCGGTGCCGGGGTTTGCGGTAATACGGTGCAACCGGATGTTTCGATTGCGATTGATGTGACGATTGCGGCAGATACACCCGGCAGTAAAACCGGTATATGTGAACTTGGCAAAGGTGCCGCCATCAAAATTCGGGATAAAAGTGCAATTTGCAGTAAACCCGTGGTAGATAAACTGGAGAGTATTGCCGAGTATTACCACATTCTCGTACAACGCGACGTGCTGGAACAAGGCGGAACCGACATTGGTGCTCTGCAACGCAACGGCAGTCCTTCATTGGTAGGTGGTGTCAGCATTCCTTGCCGCTATGTTCATTCGCCCGTGGAAACGGTTTCTCGTAAAGATGTGGAAGCCTGTATTAATCTGCTGACCGCATTTGCAGGAAATGTAATTATTAAATCATAAAAATATTCACCCCAAAAGTGTCTAACTTTTGGGGTGAATATCATAATTGAGGCTTATTTTATTGCACTATTTTGGTTGCAACAGGCAAACACAGTGAGCACTGATGCCGTCACCGCTTCCCGTAAATCCGAGTTTTTCTTCGGTGGTGGCTTTGACACTGATACGGGAAACATCCAAACAAAGTGCATCTGCAATACAGTTTCTCATCGCTTCAATGTATGGACGAAGTTTGGGGGCTTGAGCGATGATGGTGATGTCAGCATTTCCCAGTGTATAGCCATGTTCTTTTATTAGTTCATAAACGGCTTTCAGCAGTTCCAGACTGTCACAGCCCTTATATTTGGGGTCAGTGTCGGGAAAATGGGCACCAATGTCTTGCAGTGCAAGGGCGCCGAGCATACTGTCCATCAGCGCGTGCAGTGCCACATCTGCATCGGAATGTCCGAGCAGTCCTTTTTCATAGGGAATGTCTTGTCCGCATAAAATCAGTTTTCTGCCTTGTACCAGACGGTGTACATCATATCCGTGTCCGATTCTCATAAGTTTTCCTTTCCGGCAATAGCCTCGGCCAGTATAATATCTTCCGGCGTTGTGATTTTAATGTTTTCATAATCGGAAGTAATGGGATAAACCTTTTGCCCGTATATTTCAAAAACCGAAGCGTCATCGGTGACAGTTTTTCCTTCTTTGATGGCTCTGTCCATTAAATCGGCGAACAGTTTTTGTTTAAAAGCCTGCGGCGTTTGCGCGGCAAGCAGTGTATTGCGGTCGGGGGAATGGTCGATTGAACCGTCGGGGGAGAGGACTTTCAGTGTATCTTTTACGGGTACACAAAGCAGTGCGGCACCGTGTGCTTCTGCTGCGGCACTGACCTTGTCAATCAGTTCGGGTTTGGTAAAGGGTCTGGCACCGTCGGCAATCGAAACAATGTCTGCCTCTTTGCAGAGTTTCAAGCCGTTTTGTACTGAATGTTGACGGGTTTTGCCACCCTCTGCCAAGCCTGCAAATTTTTCAATACCGTATTGTTGAGCAAGTTGCTCTACTGCAGAAAAACGCTCTTTGCTTGTAACCACATAAATGCGGTCAATAGAACAAGCGCGCTGATATTGTATCATCGTACGCGCCAGCACTTCTATTCCGTTAATTTTCAGCATCAATTTATCCGCACAGGCGTTCCCCATACGACGAGAAGACCCTGCGGCTACAATGATTGCAACATTCATATTTTTATCCCTTTCAAAAATAGATACCGAACTGTGCCGTCGGTATCTATTTTTATTTTTCAAGTATATTATGGACGACTTGCAACAAATGATTTGCAAGTTGTTCTTCTTGCATATCTAATACCAGTGCCATCTCTGTCACCAAAATGTGACGGGAGAGAATCAGCATTTTGCGGTCGCCTGTTGAAAGCCCGTTGGTTGCATCGCGAATCATCAGTTCTTTTACAACTTGCGCCACACTTGCCATATCACCTTTTTTCAGGCGTTCCATATTAATCTGATAGCGTTTGTTCCAAGTAATTGAAGTATCAATTTCTTGATTTTCAAAATCGGATAGAATGTTAATTGCTTCATCTTTTGGGGTGATTTTTCGTAGTTGCAACTCTGCCTTACTTTCTATCGGCAAACACAGTTTGATATTTCCGTTGAGAATATGGATGATATAATAATCTGCCGGTTTGCCGCCGATTTCTTTGGTTTCTATATCTTCAATATATCCGGTGCCGTGCATCGGGTATACAATTTTGTCGCCAATGGAATACATTTGCTAGTTCCTCCTGGGTTTTCTGCCATAATTATACTCTTTTTTTTACAAAATTTCAAGGAAAATTTACACAATAAAATTAAAAAATGGTTGTATTCCCAATGGATTACTGTTATACTAAAACTGATTTGTTATGTCTGAATTTTATCTGACCGGAGGTACGAACATTGTCAAAGGGACAAAAAAATTTTTTAAGCGGCGCTTTGATTTTGACATTGGCAAATGCCGTTGCAAAAGTGATTGGTGCTATTTATAAAATACCGCTGAATAATATGCTGGGTACAGTGGGTACCAACTATTATAATGACGGTTATCAAATTTACGCACTGCTTTTTGTGCTTTCAACGGCCGGTATCCCCGTTGCGATTGCCAAAATGGTCAGTGAGGCAGTTGCCACAGGACGCGCCAATGAACCTAAAAAAATACTAAAAAACTCTCTGTGGGTATTTGGTATATTGGGTGCAGTATTAGCAACATTACTGATGATTTTTGTAGATCCGCTTTCCGCGTTGCTGCGGAGCGGTGAAACGGTCAATTATTGTATTGCTATGGTTGCCCCTGCTATCTTTTTTGTGGCAATATCCTCGGTTATCAAAGGATTTTTCCAAGGGTATAAAGATATGGTGCCGAGTGCCTGGTTTCAGGTAATTGAGGCAAGTTTCAAACTGGTAGGACTTGTAATTGTTATTGTGATGGTGTTTGGACTGAACATCAGTGACCCCGTTTTACTTGCCTGTGGTGGTATATTGGGTGTTACCTTCGGGTCATTTGCTGCATCACTCTTTATGCTGATTCGTTATCTCAGAGAAAAAGACTTTGGTAAATATGACCCCGATGCACTTGCATCAAATTCCAATCGTAATATCATTAAAACCATCATTACGCTTGCCATTCCGATTTCACTGAGTTCGGCGGTTATGAGTATTACCTCTACGCTGGATATGATTTTTGTCAAATTCAGTTTACAGCGATTTGGGATTGCCGGTGGTATGAGCGCTGAAAAAGCGCTTGAAATGGCAAAGGATGTTTACGGTGCCTATATAGGTTCTACTTCTTCTTTGTTTAATTTACCGCCGACCATTACCATTACGGTCGGTATAGCAGTACTGCCGTTTTTAACCGGTGCCTTTGCCGTCGGCAAAAAACAGGAGGCTTTTGCCAATATGCGCTCGGCTTCCAAGGTGGTATCTCTGATTGCGATGCCCTGTGCACTCGGAATGAGTGTGATGAGTGAGGGGATTATCAGACTGCTTTTCAAAAAAGATTTCTGGCAAGTCGGTATCCCTTGTATGCAACTTCTGGGTATTTCCATTTTCTTTGTGAGTTTTGTTTCACTCACGGGTACTTTTTTGCAGAGTGTGGGACGCGTCAAAACTTCGCTGTTCACTATGGCGATTGGTGCAATTGCAAAACTGGCGGTCAATTTGTTTATGGTAGAGAATATCGGTATTCTGGGCGCACCGATGGGTACCTTTGCTTGCTATGGTACTATCTTTCTGCTCAACTGTCTGTTTATCAAGAAGTATATGGGCTTTTCTATGCCGATAGGGACTATTGTATTCCGTCCGTTGATTTGTACATTGGTGTGCTGCGGTGCCGCTTATGGTAGTTGGTGGGCACTGTGTCAAGTTTTGGGATACAGCAGACTTTGGGTGATTGTGGCACTCGGACTTGCCGTGGTTGTATATGCGATTATGGTGCTGGCACTGAAAGTGCTTTCCAAAGAGGATATGGCACTGTTACCTAAAGGCGAGCGCATCGGTGAGATACTTGCAAGAAAGGGATGGTTGCATGAGTAAAGAGAGTCTAAGAAATAAAAAGCAATATACTTTTGACGATTTGTGTGAACTGATGGAGATTCTTTGCGCGCCTGACGGTTGCCCTTGGGACAGTG
>JAZRAZ010000273.1:0-2457 GCA_045634825.1 Eubacteriales bacterium
AGTGAACTTGCTGCAATTCCCGGTGAGTATTTTTCCAGCGCCTTGGCACTTGGAGAAAGCAAAGAGAGAAGTATTGTAAAATGTATTTTTCCAATGTCTTCTTATGGGGGTTTTTCTGCAGGGGTGTTGGCCTTAGGACGATCGGTTGGCGAAACAATGGCGGTATTAATGATTGCGGGAAATGTTGCCAAAATTCCTCGTTCACTGACGGAAGGGGTTAGGACATTGACCACTAATATTTCTCTTGAAATGGGATATGCTGTGGGAGTACACCGTTCTGCTTTGATTGCGTGCGGACTGATTTTACTTGTTATGGTTTTGATGATTGAATTGTTTGTTTTTTGGATGAAAAGGAAAATCATAAATGAAAAATAATTTTCAAAACAAAACTTTAAAAATTCTGATGGCAGCAAGTTTTGCTTTTATGCTTGCTTTGTTTTTATCGGTTCCCGCTCAAGTTATTGTTGATGGTATAAGGTCAATGAAAAGTTCGATATTTTCTTTTGACAGTGGGATTTTTTCTGTTTTTCCTTCGATGATTAATACGCTATTTCTGGTACTTGGGGTTTTGGTTTTGGCGTTGCCTATTTCACTTTTTGCTGCAATGTTTTTGTGGTTTTATGAGCACCATATTCCACGCTTTGTTCATTGTTTGCAGGCGTTGATTGATTCGTTAGGAGCAGTTCCATCAATCGTTTATGCTCTGTTTGGAATGATATTTTTTGTAAGTTATATGTCCCTTGGCTTTTCTTTGCTTTCGGGTATATTGACAATGACAATTTTGATTTTGCCTGTTCTGATTCGCGCTTCTGAGCAAGCCTTGCATGCAGTTCCCGAGGAAGTTTATTTGTCAGGAATTTCTCTTGGCCTTTCTAAATTTTATGTTATGTGTAATGTTTTGCTCCCACAGGCATATCGAGGAATATTGTCAGGTATTGTATTGGCAGTGGGCAGAGTTGTGGGGGAATCGGCGGCACTGATATTTACTATGGGAACTGCGGCGGGGGTTGTGTCGGGGCTTGGGTCATCAGGCAGAACAATGGCGGTTCAGATGTATTCATTAACAGGTGAGGGGCAATATATTAGATACGCCTATGCAACATCGTTGGTGCTGCTGCTTTTCGTGATTTTTTTAAGAATTCTGTCTATAAAAATACTGGGAAGGCGAGGGGAATATGAGTAAACTGGAATGTAAAAATTTATCGGTGGATTTTGCCCTTGAACGTGTTTTGAATAATGTGTCACTTGTAATTCCAAATAATAATATTACTGCATTTATCGGGCCTTCCGGCTGTGGAAAGACAACGCTGTTAAAATGCTTTAATCGTATGAATGATTTGAGTTTCGGATATAGAGAACAAGGCGAAATTCTTTTGGAGGGCAAGTCTTTGAGAAGTTTGCCGACACAGCAACTTCGTCGTAATATCGGTATGGTTTTTCAGCGGCCGACACCGTTTGCAATGTCTATTTATCAAAATGTTGCCTTTGGACCAAAAGGTAATGGCATTAAAGATAAAGAAAGACTGGATGAAATTGTTGAAAAGTCATTGAAGGATGCATCTCTTTGGTGGGAAGTCAAAGATCGTCTTCACAACTCGGCACGAGGACTTTCCGGAGGACAACAACAACGCTTGTGCATCGCAAGGGCACTTGCGGTTTCTCCAAAGGTATTGCTGTTGGATGAACCAACTTCTGCTCTTGACCCTATTTCAACTGCACACATTGAGGAATTATTGATGTCTCTTTCGGGGCAGTTGACAATGGTTTTGGTTTCTCACAATATGCGACAGGTTCGTCGGTTGTCTTCCAAAACAGCGTATTTTGAAAAAGGGGAGTTGGTTGAGTGTGATGCGACCGAAAAAATTTTTGAATGTCCTCAAAACGAAAAAACGGCACTTTATGTGCAACAATAAGGCATAAGGAGAGTTTTCTATGCGAATTAAAGATGGTTATGTACTAAGGAGAATCGGTAAAATCGGTATCGTTGTTGGTGGCACGAAACAGGAACATATTGTCACTTTAAATCAAACCGGTGTTGTGCTTTGGAAAATGCTTTGCGAAGAAACAGATTTACCGAAATTGGTGCAAAAAATGATGGAAAAATATGACGCTTCAGAAAAAATCTTAAAAAAAGATATCAGCATGTTTTTGCAAAAAATGAAAGAGGTTGGGCTACTGGATGAGTAGCCCAATTCTTTTTATTAAAAATAGAAAAAAATCTTGAAATATATATATAAATATGCTATGATTAAAATATATTGATTACTATTGTGCAATGTAAACAAAACTTGTGTTGTTTATTTGTGTAAATGCTCTAATGAGGAGGAACTGTAATGCTGAAAAGTAGAAAAATTCTTGCTGTGGCACTGTCACTGATGTTGGTATTGTCTGCCTTATCGTGCATTGTCTTGGCTGCCCCTGAAATGACTTCTGTATTACCGGACGGTTATTTTGTTG
>JAZRAZ010000274.1:0-5851 GCA_045634825.1 Eubacteriales bacterium
ATCCGAAGACCTTCTTCCTTCACGCGGCGTTGCTGCGTCAGGGTTTCCCCCATTGCGCAATATTCCCCACTGCTGCCTCCCGTAGGAGTCTGGGCCGTGTCTCAGTCCCAATGTGGCCGTTCAACCTCTCAGTCCGGCTACCGATCGTCGACTTGGTGAGCCGTTACCTCACCAACTATCTAATCGGACGCGAGCCCATCTTTCAGCACATAAAGCTTTGGCATTAAAACCATGCGGTTAAAATGCATTATGCGGTATTAGCACAGGTTTCCCTGTGTTATTCCCCACTGAAAGGCAGGTTGCTCACGTGTTACTCACCCGTCCGCCACTAAGTCTTCTCAACTTCACCCCGAAGGGATCGGTCGATGGACTCCGTTCGACTTGCATGTGTTAGGCACGCCGCCAGCGTTCGTCCTGAGCCAGGATCAAACTCTCTAACAAAAAATAATTTTTATTAAATAATTGAATCCGCTCATAACTGCTGACTTAGAATTACTTCTTGAAATCATCTGTTAAAAGCTTTTTTAAAAAAGCAATTAACGGGTTCCGTTTTAATGATGCTGTTTAATTTTCAAGGATCATTTTCCGCTTTAGATCAAGGGTTTGCGCCCTTTTGGACACTCATCCTTTTCTAACGCGCTCGTATATCATACCATACTCTTTTTGAAAAGTCAACACTTTTTTTCAATTTTTTTCAAAAACTTTTTTGACCACATTTTATGGTGTTTTAAAGTAATTTTGACACAAATTATAGAGCGCGTTTTGGTCAATTTGATAATAACTTATCCCCTCCTGTTTCATATCATTATACTCTCCCGGACAATCGTGGAATGTAACCGAGAGTTCCTTTTGAGCAAAACTCCGAAAAAGAGGCAACAACTCTACCATATCATCTGCCGTTATATTGGTACCGGTGTTTTCTTTGAGTATCTTATACACCTGCGGTAATTTTGAGACATACTTTAATTTTAATTTTTGCAAAACAAATTGTCTTAATAATTTCTGCTGATTTTGTGTGCGGGTCAAATCTCCCATCACATAGCGACGATACCGACAATACTGTTCGCACTGCGCCCCGCTGAGTATCTGTTTACCTGCTTTCAGGTCAATCAAAAGTCCTTGGGCAGAATCTTTATAATACATATCTTTTTCTACCGTATATTCCAAACCGCCCAGCGCATCAACAATTTCGGCAAAAACACCTACCTTCATTTTAATATAGTAATCAATATTCACTCCCGTCAGGTTCTCTATAACTTCCGTTTTTTCAGCATCTCCTGTCAGCGCAAGCAGGGTGTTGAGTTTAACATATCTGCCTTCATAAATCATTTTGCTGTCGCGCGGCAAGGAAAGCAGTTTTAAACTTCCCGTACCGTCAACATGCACCAACATAATACTGTCGCTGCGAAGTCCCGAGATATCGCAACCGAGTAATAATATATTAAATGTAGAGTTTTCTTCTGTCTGCTCACCCGGAAGAGCCACCTGTTGCGGTAAGATAGGTTTATTTTGAAGCACAAATACAATTCCTACCACCAGCAATATTGCAAACAAAATATATTTTGTCCGCTTCACACCGTTCACCTCGGCATTAGTGTGCGCAAAAATCGAATATATATGAAAACGCGGAACCCAAGGTTCCGCGTTTGGTTATTTTCTTTTGAGTTTTTGTTTATTGCCGTCGGGTGTCTGAATATATGTGTTATCCAATGTCTGATACAAATTTCTGCGAAAACCTGCCAGAAACTCCTCGCGAAGTTTTTGTTGCTCTGCTTTTTCTTCCGTTGTCAGCCCTTCGGTTTTTGCTTTGTTTGCCAAAAAATTCAGTCTTTGTTTATCTACAGCCATTTTGATTTCTCCTTCTTAAAATGTTGTGGGCAACACATAATATGCGACACATATGTATTGAAGTAATGCCCCAATCAACACAAACAGATGCCAGATAGAGTGCATATAACGAATATTTTTAAGTTTGTAGAATATCAGTCCAATGGTATAAAACAATCCTCCGCCGAGCAGATACATAAAACCTGAAAACGCCAAAGCGTTAACAAGTGGTACAAAGGCAATCGCCACCATCCAACCGCACACCACATACCCTATCATCGAAAAAACCTTAAAGCGTTCAATGGAAAGAGAATTAAAAACAATGCCGAGAATTGCCACGCCCCATTCTACTCCAAAAATCACCCAACCGAGCGGACCTTTCAGGGTAATCAATACGATGGGTGTATAGGTCCCTGCTATCAAAAGAAAGATGGTACAGTGGTCCAGTATGCGAAACACCAGTTTTGCCTTTTTATTAGAAATGGCATGGTAGAGGGTGGACATACAAAACAATATAATCAATGTGCCCCCGTAAATTGCACCACTGACAACCGCCCACGGCGAGCCGTTGATTGCCGATACCACCACCATATACACCAAAGCATAAACACCGAATAAGGCGCCCAACCCGTGCGTAATGGCGGAAAAAATTTCCTCCCCGAGTGTGTATTCAATTATCTTATGCCGTTTGCTCATATTCAAAACCTTCATTTTATGATATAGATATTGTAACACAAGTAACGAAAAATGCAACTTAAAAAAAGATTAAATCACAATCTTGCAGATACTCTCTGCCACGGCACGTGCCGACCGTTTTGCCTGCACGGAAGTATTTGCTCCACCGCCCATTTCAATGAGCAAGGCAAAGGGAGTAGTGTGTGTATTATACCGATTGGCATTGAGATTCAGCGGACGGGTAATGCCCGGATAATCTTTTTGCAACTGCTGTACCAAGTTTACACCATAGCGCAGATTATCTTTCCACCCGGGGTGCGAAAGCCCCATTTCATTGGTACCGCAAATCACCATCACCTGAGCATATTCCTGCCCGTCCAGTGTGGTAAGAGGACAGTATTCCGTATCCCCCTCGGTAATGGAATCGCGATGAATGTCCAACACAATCTGAATGGAAGGATATTTTTTCAAAACCTCTTGCACTCCGGCAAGCGAGCGCGTATAGGCTTTTTTGAAAGCACCGGTATCTATGTAATTGTCCGTCAGATGAATGGTCTTTAATCCATTTGATTCAAAAACCTCTTTCATCTGTTTGCCGACACCGATGACACCTTTACCCCCTTCCTTTGAGTACGCTTTACCTGCATCGGCATAACTTTCAGTGGTATGAGTATGATAAATCAACACGGCAGGCTCATCTTTTTTAAAATTAGGTTTTACAAACTTCTCCGAAAGCAACCCCGCAATATCAATCTGTTTAGAAGTGCCGTTTTTGATAGCTATGTTTTCTACCACCTTATTTTTGCCGTTATTGATGCTCAAATCCACCACAGGCGCATTTAAATCGGTGTCGGTCGATTGTTCCTTGGGCGGAACAAGGAGCAGACCTTCCTCATACCCTTGTCCCGTTTCCAAGCGTATCGTATCCCCCGGCAGAACAGAACGGGAGACCGCCGAAAGCGCCGCCCATCTTCCTGCTTGCTGCAGCACCGTTCCAAGCAGACCGCTTTTCCATCCACTGACACAAAGCACCACCGCAACACAAAGAACCAGCATCCTTTTTTTCATACTTCTCACCTCTATATATAATATAAGAAGAAAACGAAAATTATGAAAGATATTTGAGCATATCCTCTACACTCATCCGATAATGCAACGCGCGATTGAGAGAAAAGGCAATCAGTTTTGCACCGTTATCGGTTGCCGAGCCGATTTGGGTGGGGGTCACTATCAAATCACTTTCAAAGGGGGAGAGTACTTTTTGAATCTTTTGCTCGTCTTCAGTGAGAAAAGACGCCAGCGTCTGCCCGTTCATCACCGTCGGCATACCGATGGAAATGACAGGTACCCCCAAAGTTTTTTCATCAATGGACAGCCGATGGTTGCCGACACCGCCTCCGGGAGTGATACCGCTGTCGGCAATCTGCACGGTGGAACACAGACGGGATAAATGTGCCGTTGCCAGTGCATCAATGACGATGACACAATCGGGTCGGATCTGTCTGGCTACCCCGCAAATCATCTCCGCACTTTCCACACCCGTAGCACCAAACACATTGGTGCAAATCGCCGAGACACTGCGCAAACGCCCCTTCCCCAGTTGTTCGGGCGCGATTTGCTCATAGGGGCGCGTAATCATCAGATGCGACAGCATTTTCGGTCCCAGAGAATCGGGCGTAATATCGTTATTTCCCAGTGCCGCCACCAGCACCTTTTCGCCCACAATATAGCGAAGCAAAATATCGGATATCTGCCGTACCGCCTCTTCAAGCGCGTCATCCTGCAAGCGTTGCACCTGCGAAAGTTCCACGGTGGTATATTCTCCTGCCGGTCGGTGAAACTCATTTTTTTCTTTCAATCGCACCACCGTAACTTTACCACCCGGAAACTCCCTTTCTTGTGTTTTGATGCCACCTGCGGCACTTTCCACCGCTTCTATTAACAATCCTGACTGAAAACAATTCACTTTTACCCCTCCTTTTTCTCTATTCTGTGCAAAATTTCAATATTTATTGAATTTTTATTCCTCTTTTGGTAAAATGTACATTAACAAAATAAAATGCAGGAGGAAAAAAATGAAACATATCAAAAAACTATTCAATTACATTTTTGTTGACGGTATGGCAGGTATGGCTTCCGGTTTATTTGCAACCCTGATCATCGGCACCATACTCAGTCAAATTGCCACATTTATTCCTCAGCCCTACGGTGTGTGGGCAGGATACTGTGCTTCTGTCATCAAAGCACTGACGGGTGCCGGCATCGGTGTGGGTGTTGCCGTGAAATTTAAGGAAAGCCCCCTGGTCACTCTGAGTGCCGCGGGCGCAGGTATGATTGGTGCTTTTGCCGCCAAGATACTGGCAGGAACGGTTATCGGTGAGGGCGGCGCATTGGTACTTGCAGGCCCCGGCGAACCGCTTGGCGCGTTTATCGCTGTTATGGTTGCCATCAGTGTCGGAAGACTGGTTAGTGGTAAAACCAAACTGGACATACTGGTTACTCCCTTTGTTACCATTACTTCGGGTGCTATCATCGGTCTGTTGGTGGGTCCCCCCATTTCTAACTTTATGGTATGGCTTGGAAATCTGGTCAACTGGGGCACCGAACAAGCCCCCTTCTTAATGGGAATCATCGTTTCGGTGATTATGGGTATGATTCTGACTCTGCCCATTTCCTCTGCCGCGCTGGGTGTTATGCTCAACCTTTCGGGTTTGGCAGCAGGTGCCGCCACCATCGGTTGCAGTGCACAAATGATTGGCTTTGCCGTTGCCAGTTTTAAAGAAAACAAATGGGGCGGTCTGTTTGCTCAAGGCATCGGCACTTCTATGCTCCAAGTTCCCAATATTATGCGCCACCCGCTCATTTGGGTGCCCGCAACCCTCACTTCCGCCATTTTGGGTCCCATCGGCACCGTAGTGCTGGGTATGACCAACAATGCCGTTGGCTCCGGTATGGGCACCAGTGGTCTGGTCGGGCAGATTATGACCTGGCAGACAATGGTAGTAGAACAAGGACATAAAGGCAGTTCGGTACTGCTGATGATTATACTGATGCACATTGTTGCCCCCGCCATACTCAGTTGGGTCATCAGCACTGTTATGAGAAAGTTTGGTTGGATTAAATCGGGACAAATGAAACTTGACCTTTAACAATAACCCCCGACGGATTTAAAAATCCGTCGGGGGTGTTTCATTGACATAAAGATAATATAGTTGTATAATTAGAAAAAGTTTCTTTTGAAAGGAAAACCGCTTATGTCAGTTGATAAAAATGTTTTTATGATAATATGTCATAAAAATGTTTCGCAGGTCATTCGTCTTGCCAAACGCTGTATATCGGAAAATTCCGA
>JAZRAZ010000275.1:0-2160 GCA_045634825.1 Eubacteriales bacterium
CCCCTTGAAAAGAGAAGTCAGTATGTTGCTTGAATTTTAATTTAAACTACCATATGGTGCTTTTTTGTGCTGTCTGCACAAATTGGGGCAGTTCACGAGAGGTGTTTGGCTTTTTTAAATGAAGTTTGCGACTTTGTCGCAAAACGAAGTTGCTTTGCAAATGAAGTTGACCTTCGGTCAAACTTTTGTTCGGATGAGGGTGACAAGGCTGGTGATGGCGAGCAGAGAGAGCAGAAGGATGGCGCCCAGCCGTACCGCCTGCAGTAATAATGCCGAGTGGCAACATAAAAGCCATATAGCAGACCCCGAAAGCAACAAAATAATCCAAAGGCACGCTCGCGTGACCCGTGCCAGACAAAGTGTAAATTCTTCCATTTCAATACTCCTTTTTGCAAATATTGTAATATAGTAAGAGGGAAAAAATTGTAAAACCGTGTCGAAGGGATAAAATTTTATTGAAAAAAATGTATTTTTGTGTTACCATTTTAGTAGAATATTATGATAGGAGAAATCGGTATGTATTGTAAATATTGCGGCAGGCAGATTGCCGATGATTCCAAATTCTGCGAATATTGCGGAAATCTCGTCGGGCGCGACAGGGAGATGAAACCCGCGGATATTCCCGCTTTTATCGGGACACCGATTGTCAAAGAGACACCGTCGGAGCCTGTGTGGGAACCAATAGAGGAACCAATAGAGGAGCCGGTAGAGGAGCCCGTAGAGGAACCCGTAGAGGAGCCTCAAAAGATTAAAAAGGGTCTTCTGTGGGCCATCATCGGCGGTGCGGCGGCGCTGGTGGTCGGACTGATTGTGTTGCTGATTTGTCTGCTGGGAGGAAAGCCGACCGAGGTGGACCTGACCCAGTATGTCGATTTTAAAGTATCGGGGTATGACGGGTATGGCAAAGCCGAATGTGAGATAGATTATGATGGGTTGGAGGTTGCCGTTTTGGGAGAATATCCCAAGGGAAGTGACTCCAAGACCCGTGAAAAACAACTTGAGTACAAGGAAAAGGCGGTGCGGTTGCGCGCGGCGGTTACGCTGGAGTTTGAGGCGGTAGACAATGTTAAGGTCGGGGATGCGCTGAGCGCCGAAATTAAAGTGGATGCCACCATTGAAAAGGAACTGGATGTGCAGTTTGGTCTGACGAGAAAGGTCACCTACACCGTCAAAGCCAAGGACTTAAGCGGCAGCAGTGAAGTGGATTTGCTGGGTGAGTTCGTTTCGGTCAAGTTTGAGGGGGTCAGCGGTAAGGCAAGTGCTACGGTGGTTGCCAAAGAGCGCGACAAGGAATACAGTATAGTCAGTGCCGACGGTACCGAGTACACCGTTACGGTGGAAGCGGGAGAGGGTGCGCTTTCTGTTAAGTTCAACAACACTGCCGACAAGAGTACCCAAACGGCCACGGTTGCCTGCACCCTTGACAAAAAGACGGGAATTGCCACAGGGGATAAAGTGACCCTCACCATTGATCAGGACGACAAAGAGGCACTGATGGAATATGGACTGGTCATCTCGAAACTCTCTGCCGAGTTTGTGGCAGAGGGGCTGGAGAGTCTGGTAGGCAAGTTTGCCGAGATAGACGGCAAGATATTGGCAAGTTGGAAAAAGACGTACGGAGAAACCCTTAAAAAGATTGCCACAAAGAACTGGGACTATTATTTTCACGGCGGTAACGCCATCACGAGTGTCGTGAAAGAGATGGAGGAGATTACCTGCCGTCAAGGACTGATTGTAAATGATGGTGAGCAAAATCAGCTCTATCTCATTTACTCTGCCCAGGTGGCAGACGATGCCATTCTTGCGGAGAATTACGGACTGCCCAAAACTTTCTATTTTGCGGTGAAAGTCAGCAATCTGCGACTGGATGCCGAAGGCAAACTGATGGAAGACAAAGTACTTTTGCCACAGGACAACACCAAGGATTTTATCGGCAGTTTTTATGATTTGGAAACGCTGATTTCTTCCGTTGCCAACGGAAAAGAATATATTTTGGAAAAATAGAAAAAAGCCAAACGCCGAGAGGTGTTTGGCTTTTTTATTGAATTTGTCTTTAAAATGGGGGAAATTGGAGAGAAAATTGAGCACATTCACTCTTTACACTGGCGTTATAAAGTAGTATAATTATACTGTAATAATGGGGTCTTGCGGTCTGAAGGG
>JAZRAZ010000276.1:0-4015 GCA_045634825.1 Eubacteriales bacterium
ATATTTCCGCCCGCTTTTTCAACCAGCGTTTCCAGTGCTTTGAGCGATTCACCCGTCGAAATGACATCATCTACAATAACAACTCTTTTTCCCTTCATATACTCTGCATCTTTACCGTCGATACACAGTATTTGTTTATGGTCAGTGGTAATGGAATTAACATCAACGCTAAAGACATCGGTCATATAAAGTTTCGGCGCTTTTCTTGCCAGAATATAACGGTTTACCCCGCTTTGTCTTGCCATTTCGTGAATCAAAGGAATTCCTTTGGATTCCGCCGTAATCATCACATCGTGTTCGGGCAGTTTTTTCACCAGCGCTTCAGCAGTTTTCACCGTAAGTTCCACATCACCAAAAATTACAAAGCCGGCAATATCTAAATGTTCATTAACAGGGCAAATCGGTAAATCCCTTTCTACACCTGCCACATTAATTCTATAATACTTTCTTTCTTCCATTTTTCACCTCTAACACATTTCAAGGCTGAGTTGTTCACCGCCCAAAATGTGAAAATGCAAATGTTCGACACTTTGACCGGCGTGCTTGCCGCAATTGGTTACTACACGAAAACCGTCTTCTAAGCCCAGTTTTTCGGCAAGGGAAGCAATTACAGAGAAAATATGCGCCACAACTTCACTGTTTTGAGTTGTAATCTCTTTTGCAGAAGCAATATGCTCTTTGGGAATAATTAGAACATGCACCTTTGCCATTGGGTTAAGGTCATAAAAAGCAAGACACTTTTCATCCTCATAAACCT
Source organism: Eubacteriales bacterium (assembly GCA_045634825.1). Taxonomy (GTDB): domain Bacteria; phylum Bacillota; class Clostridia; order Oscillospirales; family QAKW01; genus Firm-08. The sequence goes on from JAZRAZ010000276.1 coordinate 758, forward strand.
TATTCGATGGGATTTCCCCTGCTACAATTTTGCAAAAAATACAGTCAATCATATTCTTCTCCTCTTATAACATATCCTCAACAATGGATTTAACCCCTGCAATAGCCGTGACAATTTTTGTAACATCGCCAACGCCTGCCATCGCCATATCCGGCTTACCGCCACCTTTACCTCCCGTCAAAGCCGCAGTAGCAGCAGCGACTTTGCCTGCATGCATTCCTGCAGTAACTGCTTCTTTACCGCAGGCAACACATACGGTAGCCTTGGCGCCATCCTTTCCAATCAACACAATTACGCCGTCAGGTGCTTTATCTCTGAGTTTTTCTGCCATACGGCGCAGGGCATCACTCTTAGCATCAACAGCGCCCGCAATTACGCGCACATCCCCTACAGAAAATGCCTGATTATACAGTTCGGCAAGACTTCCCTCTGCCAGTTTTTCTTCGAGGGCAGCAATCTTTTTATCCTTTTCCTTGCCTTCTGCCAGTACAGTTTTACACTTGGCAGCAAGTTCGGAGGGTTGATTTACTTTTAAAGCAGAGGCAGTTTGAGCCAAAATATCTTCATAGGTGTTCAAACGGTTTAATACTGCCATTCCCGTCAGCGCTTCAATACGGCGTACACCGCTGGCAACACCGCCTTCACTGATGATTTTAAACAAACCGATTTTGGCGGCATTATCAATATGAGTACCACCGCAAAGTTCCACCGATACACCCTCTACATTGACAACGCGTACCGTTTCACCGTACTTTTCACCGAACAGTGCCATCGCGCCCATCTTTTTAGCCTCGTCAATGGGCATTTCACATACATCGACATTCTTTCCGTCGAGAATAGCAGCATTGACAATTGCTTCCACCTTACCAAGTTCCTCGATGCTCAAAGCAGAAAAATGAGTAAAGTCAAAGCGCACGGATTTTGCAGTTACCAGTTGTCCCGCCTGTTCTACGTGAGTGCCAAGTACTGCGCGCAGTGCCGCCTGCAGTAAATGCGCCGCCGTATGATTACGACGAATGGCATCACGATTCTCCTTATCAATTTCAGCGCTTACGGTATCCCCGACGCTGAAAATACCTTTTTGAACATAGCCAAAGTGGGTAAACAGACCGCCTGCGGTCTTTTTTGTATCCTCAACGACAAAACAGTTGTCGCCATTCACAATCACACCGACATCGCCGACCTGACCGCCACTTTCACCATAAAAAACTGTTTTATCCAGTACAATTACGGCACGGGCATCCTGGCCTGCCATATCGGTCACTTCACCCTCTACAGCAATACCGACAATGTTTGCCTCGGTTTTCGTTTGAGTGTAACCTACAAATTCGGTTTGACCGACGCCGTCAAAGGAGATTTCGTTACTCTTCCAACTTTCAGCATCTGCCGCCTTACGAGAGGAACGGGCAAGTTCTCTTTGTTTTTGCATCAGTGCTTTGAAACCATCCTCATCCAGCGTCATTCCTTTTTCAGAAAGAATGTCTTTGGTCAAATCCAATGGAAAACCGTATGTATCATACAGTTTAAATGCATCTTCTCCTGAAAGCATCCCGCCCTTTTGGGTCAAACCTTCGAGCAAAGCAAGACCTTGGTCGATGGTTTTTGAAAATGCGGTTTCTTCAAAGGAAATAACCTTTTTAATGAGTTGTTGCTTTTCGACAAGTTCGGGATAACCGTCTTTATTTTCTGCAATCACGACATCACAAAGTTCCGGCAAAAATGCTCTGTCAATCCCAATCATTTTACCATGACGAGCCGCACGACGAATCAAACGGCGCAACACATAACCTCTGCCTTCGTTAGAAGGAATGATACCGTCACTGATCATAAATGTGGCGGCGCGGGCGTGGTCGGTGATGGCACGAATGGAAACATCTTTTTGCTTGTCCTCTCCGTAACGAATACCGCTTAAAGAACACACATAGTCAAGAATCTTACGGATGGTATCGACTTCAAACATATTGTCCACATCCTGCATCACGCAAGCAAGACGCTCCAGTCCCATGCCCGTATCAATATTTTTATGGGTCAGTTCGGTATAAGTTCCGTCTCCCATATTGTTAAACTGCGAGAACACATTGTTCCAGATTTCCATATAACGATCACATTCGCACCCCGGTTTACAATCGGGAGAACCGCAACCATACTTTTCGCCACGGTCAAAATAAATTTCCGAACAGGGACCGCAAGGACCGGTGCCGTGTTCCCAGAAATTATCGGCTTTTCCTAAACGAACAATGCGCTCTTCGGGCACACCGATGATATTTTTCCAGATATCAAATGCTTCCTCATCACTTTCATAAATAGACGGCCAAAGCAAATGTTCGGGAATTTCCAATTCTTTTGTTAAAAACTCCCACGCCCACTGAATTGCCTCTGTCTTAAAATAATCTCCAAACGAGAAATTTCCCAGCATTTCAAAATAGGTGCCGTGGCGTGCCGTATGTCCTACCCGCTCCAAATCGGGTGTACGAATACATTTCTGACAGGTGGTAATACGATTACAGGGGGGAGTCACCTCTCCCGTAAAATATTTTTTCATCGGTGCCATGCCGGAATTGATTAAAAGCAAAGATTTGTCGTTATTGGGTACCAAAGAAAAACTGCCCAGTCGCAGATGCCCCTTTGACTCAAAAAAGGAGAGATATTTTTCTCTGATTTCACCAAGTCCCATATACTTCATAGTAAACTTCCTCCATAAAAATAAAAAGCCCCTCAAACAAACGGGGACGGAAAACTCCGCGGTACCACCCCGATTGCACAAAGTGCCTCTCAGATTGCCGTGTAACGCAGGCGACGAGTCCGTTCGGAAAGTGGCAATCTGCACTCACTTTTTCGGGAAGGCTCTCAGCCAAAGCACTTCCTCTCTGTTACCAAAAGTACGGAGCAGACCTTTTTCGTCAACACAGACTAAAATATACGAATATATTATAACATATATAAATAATCTGTCAATCATTTTCGGCAATAAAATCGCACACCTCTTTAAAAACAGGTGCACAGGTGGCACCGCCCGATTTTCCGCCCTCGGCAAAAACTGCAATAGCATATTGGGGATTTTGTTCGGGATAAAATCCTGCAAAATAGGTGTTTAAAACTTCACTGCCATCTGCAAGGAATACACCGGTTTGCGCACTGGAAGTTTTACCGCCTGCCCCGTTTTTCTCCGGCAACGCACTTTTTCCCGTGCCGTCTCGGACGGTTGCCACACAAAGCGTACGCAGTTTTTCAGCAACCTCGGGTTCCAGCACTCTGGTT
>JAZRAZ010000277.1:0-5211 GCA_045634825.1 Eubacteriales bacterium
TCAACGTGACCCATAACCACGACAACGGGGCTACGAGATTGCAAATCTTCCTCAGCATCCACCGTATCGTCAATCAAGCGGTCTTCAATGGTGAGAATGACCTCTTTTTCAATGCGACAATGGAATTCTTCACCGACAAGATATGCCGTATCAAAGTCAATGGTCTGGTTCATATTGGCCATAACGCCCATTTTCATCAACTTCATGATCACTTCGTTGACATTGACCTTCATACGAGAGGCAAATTCACTAACGGTGATTTCCTCCGGTACCAGAACTTTGAGTTGGGTTTTCTTTCTTTGCAGTTCAATACGCTTAAGTCTTTCCTGCTCGCTTTCTTTTTTACGCTTGGGACCGCCATACTGTTTGAAATTGTTTTTCTTGGTAATTTTCTGTTTGGTGGTAGCGTTGGAGAATTTGCGACCGGAATGACTGTCTGCCAGTTCGTGCAGTTTCTCATCATATTTGCCCAAATCTACATTGTTGGCACGGGTATCCACCACGCGCACCTCGCGCTCGTAATTCTTTTCGGGCTTGGGTCCTGCAGGTTTTTTGGGCTGCTGTTTTTTAACGGCAGGTGCCGCAGGCTTTTTAGCCTCCTGCTTTTTGGGTGCAGGCGCACTTTTAGCCTCCTCTTTCTTTGCCGGCTTTTCTTCCACAACGGGAACCTCTTTTTCCTCCGGCTTTTGAGAAAGGAATTTATCAAAATTTTCTACTGCGTGCTTTTTGGAGTAATGATTTAAAAGAAAATCAAGTTCCGGCACGGTCAGCAGTGCCATATGGGTACGCTCCTTCTGTTCTACCGTATCCAGAAGTTTGATTACATCTGTACTTTTGCCACCCACATCTTTGGCAAATTCGTGAATTCTATACTTCATCTCTAAACTCATAACGGTTTACCCCCTATCCATTTTTTGCACTCGTCTGTCAGCAGTTTTGCAAAGCCTTGTTCGGTAATGCCGATGATGCCGACGGGTTTGGTGCCGATTGCCGAGGCGATTTGCTCCATTGAAAACGGCAAATCCTTGCAAGGCACGCCCTTTCGTGCAGCCAGTTGGCTGACAGAGTTGCGACTGCGGGCGGAAATATCCGCCGCAAAAAATACTATGCCGGTTTTTTTAAGCCCTTCCACGACCATATCAAAGCCGTAGTTGAGTTTGCCGGCTCGTCTGGCAAGTCCCAGTGTAGATAAAAATTTATTCTCCGCCATCTGCAAGTTCCTCTCTGAGTTTTGCATAGACATCTGCAGGAATCTCCATAGAAAAAGCCTTGCTTATACGCTTGTTTTTTTCCAATTTGTCCAGGCACTCTTTTTTGTTACAAATATACGCGCCTCGTCCCGCTTTTTTGCCGGTCATATCTACCGAGATTTCGCCTTCTTTATTTTTAACAATACGGATGAGCTCTTTTTTAGGATGCCCTTCGTTGCACCCCAGGCACAACCGCACGGGAATTTTTTTATTCAATGTCTGTCACCTACACCTTGGAAAGCGGTTTAATGTCAATCTTGTAGCCGGTAAGTTTGGCGGCAAGACGAGCATTCTGACCCTCTTTGCCGATGGCAAGAGAAAGTTGGTCATCGCTGACAACAACGCTGCAGGTACGACTGTCTGCATCTGCGGCAACAGAGATAATGTTGGCAGGAGCAAGTGCCTGTGCAATATAGGTTTCAGCATCTTCACTATAACGGATAATATCCACTTTTTCGCCCTTGAGTTCGTCGCAGATATTGGCAATTCTCTGTCCCTTGGCGCCGATACAAGCACCTACCGGGTCAACACTCTCGTCGGTGGAAAAGACGGCAATTTTGGTACGGGAGCCGGCTTCTCTTGCAATACTTTTGACCTCTACCACACCGTCAAAAATTTCCGGCACTTCCAGTTCAAAAAGTCTTTTGACCAGTCCGCTATGAGTACGGGAAATAAGAGCCTGCGGTCCGCGCTTGGTCTCGCGCACTTCGCTGACATAAATTTTGATATGGTCGCCCTCTTTGAGCACCTCGCCTGGAATCTGCTCATTTTTAATCAACATAGCCTCACTCTTGCCGATAGTCAGCAAAGCGTTGCCGTTGGGCTCGATACGGGAAACAACGGTGGAAAGAATCTCAAATTCCTTGGAATTGAGTTCTTGATACAAAAGACCTCTCTCCGCATCGCGGATGCCTTGAATGATAACCTGCTTTGCAGTCTGGGCGGCAATACGGCCAAACTCTTTGGTCTTGACTTCCCAGTTAATGATGTCACCCACCTTGGCGCGCTTGGTGTGTTTGGCGTGCGCCTCGCTCAAATAGATTTGAGCGTTGGGATTTTCCATCGTCTCACTGTCATCAATAACCGTCTTTTGCAGGCAAAGTTTGATGTCTTTTTTGTCACGATTGACGAGAACTACTGCATTGTCAGAAGAACCGTATGCTTTCTTGGCGGCGCTCATCAATGCCGCTTCTACCTTTTCCAGCATATATTCCTGAGGAATGCCGCGCTCGGTTTCAATCATTTCGATGGCTGTAAAAAATTCTGTGTTCATTTTTTCTTTTATCCTCCGTTTAAGTTTTTTTAAAATTCAATGTGGGGGCGCACCAACGCCGCCTCTTTTTGTGTGAAGGTGACGGTGTCCTCCCCTTTTTCGATGGTAAAACTACCATTTTCAAAGTCAATCAGTCGACCGACAAATTCCTTTTGTCCCTCATACGCCTTGTAAAGCCGTACCTCAATCATTTCCCCCATAAAATAGTGGAAATCTTTTTCTTTTTTGAGTTGACGGTCCAGCCCGACAGAACTGACCTCCAGATAATACGCTTCGCGCACGGGGTCTGCCTTATCAAGCGCAGGGTCCAGCAGACGACTGACTTTTTCGCATTGTTCAATATCCACGCCGCCTTCCGCGTCGATAAAAACGCGCAAATACCACTGACCGCCTTCCTTGACATACTCCACATCATACAGTTCCACGCCCACCTCTCTTACAATCGGCTGAGCGATTTCGCTGACAATGCTCTCCACATTTTTCTTCATAGTTTCACCTTCTTTTCAAAACAAAAGTGGACTGCGCTGCAGTCCACTTTATATGCTACTATAAAATTAACACATTTATTTATTTTTGTCAAGACTTTCTTTTTGCTCTTTGCTTGACTTTACCGCCCTTTTTGAATATAATGAATAATATCCGTACAAATACCGGCCTAAAATAGAGGAAATTATGAAAGAATCGATTATAAAACTTTATCGTAAATACAGAGAATTTGTCGCCTACTTTTTTGTGGGTTGCACCACTACACTTTTGAACTTGCTTTTGTTTGCCCTGTTCAACGCCATTATCGGCGACCATCTTTATTTGATAAGTAACGCAATTGCCTGGGTACTTTCCGTCACATTTGCATTTTTTATGTATAAGTTGGCGGTTTTTCGCAGTATGGATATGAGCGCCAAAACCCTGATTGTTGAGGGACTGGAGTTTTACGGCGCCCGATTGCTGACACTTGGAATAGAATCCGTAGGCCTGTTTCTGCTCATTGATGTTGCTCGATTCTCGCAAATTGGCTTTCATTTTATCATCGACATTACCGGTGAAATGATTGCTAAATTTTTAATGCTTGTCGTCACCACCATTGCCAACTATATTTTCAGCAAATTCATCATCTTCCGCAAAAAAGATTAAGTACTTGACTTTTCCCAATCCAATCACTATAATGATTATCACACCGAAATAGTAAAAAATACTATTTCGGTGCCCAAAAAATTTAACGAGGTGTGGCGCAGATGGTAGCGCGGGGGGTTTGGGACCATCAGGCCGCAGGTTCGAGACCTGTCACCTCGACCAAAATCGGAAATCCGCTGATGAAAATCGGCGGATTTTTGATTTTGTATTATTCATTTTTCATTATTCAATATTCATCATTCATTAAAACGGATTTCCGTAATGAATAATGCATAATTTAAAAATCAGAACGATTTAGAATCTTCGATTCAATACACATAATTGACTTTACAGTTAATTATGTGTTTTTTATTTGCCATTAGTAAAACAAACATAGTAATCAAAGGATATGTACTGTTTATGACTGCGAAAAACCTTGTATTTACGCGGGTTTACGCTTGATTACTGAAACGCTACTCTGCCCATAACTGACTTAAGGCTGATTCGTTCTGAATCGGTCTTAATTTTTTGTACTTTTTCACAATCCCTTGTTCTTTGTTTATTGCATATCGAATTTTGATATAATAAATTTCGCGAAATTTACAAACTCTTTTCTGAACAGAAAGCATCTGTTCAGAAAGGAGTTTTTAATGCAGAAAATCAAAAAAGGGAAATCAAATTATCGCAGCTATACTGCCAAACGCAAAGACGATGTCATTTGTTATGTCGGGTTAGGGGTGGTATTATGTCGATAAATGGAAGTTATTTGAAAAAATCGGATGTGAATCTTTTGGGAAATGAACTTAACGGACTTAATGATGTATACCGTGAAATTGCTGATGAAATCGGCATTGAAAATGCGGTAGCAATATACAGATTATTTCACGGAACACAGGTTTCGTTTCCAAGCAGGCTTTTCTCAAAGGAACATATCCACAATGCAATTATCAATGAATACAATGGCAACAACGTACTTCAACTCGCCCAGAAGTACAATTATTCTGAAAGGTCTATATGGAGAATATTAAAATCGAACAAATAAAATCGCCTCCTTGCAATTGATGTAAGGAGGCTTATACATTAACTAACCGTATACGTTTATGATTGCGTTATTTGGAAGGATGTGATATAATTAAAAAAATTGTCGAAACTTTTTATAGTATAATCGGAAGTTTTAAGCGAGGGGGCTATTATGGAGAAAGAAAAAAGAAACGCTATTGCATTTTTTAAAAATAGCAATAAGAAAACAAAGATGATTTTCACTCTGGCAGTATCTCTTTTACTAATTGGAGTTATTTGCCTCATATTTTTTGCACCGTCCGGCGATACAACGATATCCGTAAGGACATCGCTAAAAGAAGTTTTTGAAAGTTCAGAACTGTCAACTTCTGAATACACATACAATTCGATAGTTGCGGTACCAATTGATTCAACTAAACCCGCCGAGGAAGATAATCTCAAATGTCAAATCGCCTACAAAGGTACCGCCAAATATGGTTTCGATTTCAAAGAAATTGACATTATTGAAAGAGATAATACTTTGTTGGTAATTATCCCTAAAATAGAAATCAAAGATAT